>NZ_JBFBEE010000011.1:0-241757 GCF_040683555.1 Streptomyces sp. NPDC093510 | reverse complement strand
ACCCCACCCCACCGTTTCGCGGTGGGTTTGCTCCCGCCTGTTTGTGGGTCCGCCTGGAGTCGGTGGGGGTCCTGTCCCGCCGCTTCGCGGCGGATACCTCCCACCCACCCGCCCGTTTACCCCGCAACGTCCAGCGGGGGTAGGAGCCCCGCCTGGCGGCGCACGGCAGCTCCGCCCGCCCCTGCGCGCACCACTCGGCGCGGGCGCCCTCCCCGCCCCCCCGCAGCCGTCTGCCCCCGTCCCGTCCCGTCCCGTTCGGTGCGGGCCGGCACGGCAGTCCGTCCGCCCCTACCCGCCCTGCTCGGTGCGGGGTGAACGGGTGGGTGGGTGGGATGGATCCGCCGCGAAGCGGCGGTTCAGGCTGCCGCAGGCAGCGAGAGCCAACGAGCCCGGCACGGGTCCCCCGGCAGTCCGCCCACCGCCGCGCGGGCGTCCGCCCGCCCCTACCCGCCCCGTTCGGTACGGGGTGAACGGGGGCGGGTGGATGGGAGGGAGGCACGGTGGGAGGGAGGCACCCGCGGCGGGGCAGGAGGCAGGGCGGCGTCCGGCTTCGGGGTGGCTAGCCCTCCGTTCCCAGGTGGCGCTCCGCGAACTCCAGTTCCAGGGCCACCTGCTTGATGCGTTCGTCCACGACCAGTGACCCGTGGCCCGCGTCGTACCGGTACACCTCGTGGGTCGCCCCGCGGGCGGCGAGGCGGTCGACGTAGTTGTCGATCTGGCGGATCGGGCAGCGGGGGTCGTTGACGCCCGCCGAGATGTAGACGGGGGCCTTGACGTCGTCGACGTACGTGAGAGGGGACGACGCGGCGAAGCGCTCGGGGACCTCCTCCGGCGTACCGCCGAGAAGCGTGCGGTCCATCGCCTTCAGCGCTTCCATCTCGTCGTGGTACGCCGTCACGTAGTCCGCGACGGGCACCGCGGCGAGGCCGACCGCCCAGGAGTCGGGTTGCGTGCCGAGGCCGAGGAGGGTGAGGTACCCGCCCCAGGAGCCGCCCGACAGGACGAGGCGGGCGGGGTCGGCCAGACCCGAGGTCACCGCCCATTCCCGCACCGCCGCGATGTCCTCAAGCTCGATGAGGCCGACGCGGTGCTTGAGGGCGTCCGTCCACTCCCGTCCGTACCCCGTGGAGCCGCGGTAGTTCACGCGGACCACCGCGTACCCGTGGTCGACCCAGGCCGCGGGGCCGGCCGCGAAGGAGTCGCTGTCGTGCCAGGTGGGGCCGCCGTGCACTTCGAAGATGGTGGGCAGGGGGCCCGAGGCGCCTTCGGGCCGCTGCACGAGCGCGTGGATGCGGCCGCCGGGCCCGTCCACCCACACGTCCTCCACCGGCACGGACTTCGGTGCCTTCATGCCGGGCGGGTCGAGGACCACGCCACCCGTGGTGGAGCGGACCACCGGCGGCTGGGCCGCCGACGACCACATGTACTCCACGCTGCCGTCGGGGCGTGCCGTCGCACCTGACACGGAGCCCGCGGGCGTCTCGATGCGCACCAGTCCGCCGGAGGC
Organism: Streptomyces sp. NPDC093510; assembly: GCF_040683555.1. Classification (NCBI taxonomy): domain Bacteria; kingdom Bacillati; phylum Actinomycetota; class Actinomycetes; order Kitasatosporales; family Streptomycetaceae; genus Streptomyces; species Streptomyces sp. NPDC093510. The sequence continues at coordinate 240,250 of NZ_JBFBEE010000011.1, read as the reverse complement.
GAAGTCGTAGCGGAAAAGCTCGCCCCGCGCCTCGAAGTCGTGCGAGATGAGGAGCGCGGAGCCGTCCGGGTACCACTCGGCGCTCACGTCGCCCGGCAGGCCGAGCGCGAGGTCGTTCTCCTCGCCCGACGCGACGTCCCACACCATCGGCTCCCAGCGCCCGCGCCGCTGGTGTCCGACGAGGAGACGCGTGTCGCCGTCGACCGGCGCGAAGCCGAGGACCTCCAGGCCCAGCTCGACCGTGCCGCCCTCGGTGTCGTCGAGCTCGGCGACCGTCGAGCCGTCCGGCCGGATCACGCGGAGGGCGGAGTGCATCGCGTCGCCGTGCTCCGTGTGCTCCATGGCGATCAGCGTGCCGTCGTACGAGAGATCGCCGACGCCCGCCGACTCCCGGTGGCGGTACACCTCGACGGGGCCTGTGGACTCCGGACGTACGACATGGATCGTCGAGCCGTCCTCGTCCGTGGAGCGGCCGACGACCACCGTCGCGCCGTCCCTGCCGAGGGCAAGGCCCGCGGGGTACGAGGCATCCAGGCCCGGCACCGCCGGCTCGTCGGCGCCGCCGCCGAAGGGCTGGCGCAGCCACACGCCGAACTCGTCGCCGTCCTTGTCGTCGAACCACCAGATCCACTCGCCGTCGGGCGACAGCGCGCCGTCCGTCGTGCCGTTCGGCCGGTCGGTCACCTGGCGCTGGGTGCCGGTCGTCCTGTCCCACGCATACAGCTCGTACGTCCCCGTCGCGTTCGACACGAACAGGGAGCGCTCGGGGGCGTCCTCCGCCCAGTCGGGCAGGGACACCCGCGGCGCCCTGAACCGCTTCTCCCAGTCCGGCATGGCACCCGTCACACCCGCACCCGTCACGTCCGCGCCCGTCACACCCGCACCCGTCACGTCCGCGCCCGTCGCGCTCGTCGCACCCGTCTCGCTCATGCCCCCCATACTGCCTGGCCCCGCCGACAATCCGCTGGCGGGAGTCCCCAGCCTGTGGATAACTTTTCGACCATGTACTCCCCGACGCCCGCCGACTGGCGCGAGATCAACCGCAAACGCTGGGACGAACGCGTCCCCCTCCATCTCGCCAGCGACTACTACGACCTCGAAGCGTTCCGCGCGGGCAAGGACCCCCTGCGCGAACACGAGCTCGCGGAAGTGGGCGACGTACGAGGAAAGTCCCTGCTGCATCTGCAGTGCCACATCGGCCTGGACACCCTGTCCTGGGCGCGGCACGGGGCGTCCCGCGTGGTGGGGCTCGACTTCTCCGAGCCCGCGGTCGAGGCGGCCGGCGAGCTCGCCGCCGAGCTGGGCCTCACTCCGGAGCAGGCCGTTTTCGTCGCCGCCGACGTGTACGACGCGGCGGAGGCGGTGCCCGACTCCTCGTACGACATCGTCTACACCGGAGTGGGCGCGCTCGGCTGGCTCCCCGACATCCAGCGCTGGGCGGAGACGGCCGCTTCACTGGTGGCGCCCGGCGGCTTCCTCTACCTCAACGAGTTCCATCCGCTCACCGACGTCCTGGACGACGCCACGGGCTCCCGCATCGAGCACGACTACTTCGCGCGGGACGCCTGGATCGAAGAGACACCCGGCGGGTACGCGGACAACGTCACCCCCACCGTCCACAACCGCACTGTCGAATGGCAGCACCCGATCGGCGACGTCGTCTCCGCGCTCGCCGCCGCGGGCCTGCGCATCGAGTTCCTGCGCGAGCGCGACGAGACCCTCTTCGCGCGGTTCGGCGCGCTCGAACTCCGCGACGGAACCCACCGGTTCCCGAAGGACCGGCCCCGTATCCCGCTCATGTACTCCCTGCGGGCGAGCAAGGACCGGGCCGAGTGAGCGTCAGGGCAGGGGCGACGGCGGCCGCAGCCAGCCCTCTCGCCGGGGCGCGAACTCGCCCAGCTTCGTCCAGTCCCAGGCCTGCAACACCTCACGCCCCCGGTCGTCGTCCGGCTTGATGACGGCGACGACGACATCGGACGTGTGCCGGGTGAGGAGCAGCATCCGCAGTCGGGAGGCGACATCCGAGCCGCGCTCGGCGGGCGTCACCATCAGCTCGCTCAGCAGGAACACCCGCCCCGACGCGGTCTGTTCCTCGACCTCGGGGGGCAGGACGCCGCGGAAGCTCTCCCACCACGCGCCGCTGCGCTCGGCGCGGTATCCGTAGAGACAGCCGACCAGATCCGCGGCCCCGGCCACGACCATGTCGAAGTCGGTCTGTTGTACGTCGTGCTCGAAGCGGCGCAGAAAGTCCCCCCGGTTGCCGTACTCGGCCCCGGTCATGCCGCGACAAGCCTCTACGTAGAGGTCGGCAACGGCCTCGCGCTGCTGCTCCGCCTGCCAACGGCTCAGCCGCCGCAGGAACACCTCTGCCATCTGCGCCTCCCGCCCCGCCCCGCTGAGGGCGACTCCCCCTACACCCTGGACTCCGCATGGTGACAGCACGGGCGGGGGAGGGGAACGGTGCATCGGATCGGACCCGGGGGGATTGAGTTGGAGACCATTGGGCAGGCGGTCTGATGACGTACCGGCCGTTGCCCTCCGAGCGAAGGTGAACTAGTGAGGACCTCCACACAGTTGACTGCAGCATCCACACACGAGGAAGCGCCCGCTGCGGCCCTCTGGGAAGAGACGTCCAGCAGCGAACTGCCGTGGGTCGAGGATGCGGGGAGTGTCGCGCCCAAGGACGCGCGGGCCCTGTCGAAGATCTTCTTCGACCGGCTCCAGTTCCTCGAAGAGGGCACGCACGAGTACCAGTACGCACGCAACACCCTGATCGAGATGAACCTGTCGCTCGTGCAGTTCGCGGCCGCCCGGTTCCGCGGCGGCAGTACCGACGTCGACGACATCGTTCAGGTCGGCACGATCGGTCTGATCAAGGCCATCGACCGCTTCGAGCTCGCCCGCGACGTCGCGTTCAGCACCTTCGCGCTGCCGTACATCACCGGCGAGATCAAACGGTTCTTCCGCGACACCACGTGGGCGGTGCACGTGCCGCGCCGCCTCCAGGAGCTCCGTGTCGACCTCGCCAGGGCCAAGGAGGCGCTGAGCGCCGAGCTGGACCGTGAACCCACCGTCAGGGAGCTCGCGGACCGCCTCGACCTCACCGAGCAGGAGATCAACGACGGCCTCGTCGCCTCCAACGGCTACACCGCGGGCTCCATCGACGTCCCCCTCAGCCAGGACGACGGCTCGCAGGGCCGTGACTACGCCGACATCCTCGGTGAGGACGACCCCGCGCTCGACCTCTTCGAGGACCTGCACGCCCTGGCGCCCCTCGTCGAGCAACTGGACGAACGCGAGCGTCACATCATCGAGATGCGCTTCGGCCAGGAGATGACGCAGGCGCAGATCGGCGAGGTGCTCGGGGTCTCCCAGATGCACGTCTCGCGGCTGCTGACGCGCACCCTCGCCAAGCTGCGTTCAGGACTGCTCACCGAACACTGAGCCTGCCTCACTGGACTCACCGACCTCACAGAACCCACCGACCCCACTGAGCTCCGCTGTTCGGCAGCTTCAGCGCAGGCGGCGGGACTTGTGCGAGCGCACCCTCAGTCGTACGTCGGCGGTCAGCGCGCGCGGTGCCGTCGCCGCCCTCGCCTCGGCCACCGTGTGCCGGGCGAGGTGCTGGAGCACCGCCTCCGGAGAGCTGTCCGGGAGCAAGACCAGCGTGATGCGGGCGCGCAGCCGCCGCGTGTTCCCCCACAGGCTCACCTGGGCTTCCGCCACGCCGTCGACGGCACGCGCCCGCTCGGCCATCGCCGCCGCCAGCGCGGGCCCGGAGAGGGTGACGTCGGGCTGCCCGAGTGGCAGTTCCCGCAGCAGCCCGCCGCGTACCTGCGCCACGGCCCAGCCCAGGAACAGGAGTACGCCGACGGAGAGCGCGCCGACGACCAGCGGCGTCCACCACCCCTGATCGCGCCACCGGCCGAGGTCCCGCCCGTCGAGCCACACCCTGTCGGCGTCAAGCCGCGGCCAGCCCGAAGGCAGCCGTTCGCGGACGACGTCCGTGGCGGACGCCAGCACGGCTCCCGCCCCGATGAGCGCCACGGCCACGCAGAGCAGCGCCGTGCGATTGGCGCTGCTACGGAGTCTGCTCATCGGTCACCGCTCTCCGGAGCCGAGCCGTCGTCCTCCGGAAGTACCGGTATCGGAGCGGGAGCGGGAGCGGGAGCGCGCCAGGCGGGGTCGGGCCGCAACCGCACCCGGAGCCGCAGCGGACGAGCCACCCCACAGGCGGCGAGAGCCCGGTCGGCCGCTTCGGTCAACGTCTGGAGGGCAGCCTCCGGTTCACCGAAGGCGAGCCCGGCCCGTACGCGCGCCCTGCGGCGGCCGACACGGACCTTCACGCGCGTGACGCCGGGCAGTTCCGACACGGCGTCCCGGAGCAGCGACGCCGCCGCACCCCGGTCGAGGACGGCGTGGACGTCCGGCAGCGGTGTCCGCATGGGGAGCCGGCCCCGGCCGCCGGGCGTGACGGCGAGGACCAGCAGCCACACGCCGAGGCAGAGCACGCCGAACGCCGCCGCCGCACCCGGCCAGGCGCCGGCGGCCGGGCCGTGCGTGGTGAGCCGGTCCATCAGGTCGGCCCGCCACCGGGCGGGCGGGCGACCGGCCGCGTGCACGGCCAGCACGTCGTACAGGAGGACACCGCACACCGCGGCCGCGGCGAACGCCAGCATCGCGACGGGCAGCCGCCGTTGGGACCACGGGCGCCGGGCCCGGCCCCCGCCGCCCTCCGGCACCGATTCCCCCGCCCCCGCCCCCGCCCTCGCCTCCACTTCAGTCGCAGCCTCTGCCGCCGTCTCCGACCGCGGGCACAGCTCCCGTACCCGCACCCGTGCCGAAGGCACGGCGAGCCCGGTGAGCCGCGCCGTACGGTCGGCGACGTGCGACCGGACGCGTTCGCCCGCGTCGTCGAGCACCGCGGGGTAAGGCAGCGTCACGGTGACGGCGACCCGGGCCCGGCGCCCGCGTACGGAAGCCGAACTCCGGGTCGCGCGGACCTCACCGGGTGCGAGCGCCTCCGTCGCCGCTCGCTCGGCGATGCGGCGCACCGCGCGGTCGGCGACGGTCGTCGAGCCGCGGTCCGCCGCGGGCGTGCTCATCGCCGCCCCCTGTCACGGCCGCTGAGGAAGCCCCGTATGTCCGTGCCGTCGTCGACGAGGCGACCCGCGACGAACCCCACCGCGCCGAGTGCGGCGACCAGGAGGAAGGCACCGAAGCCGCCGAACCACCCGGCGAATCCCAGGGCCATCCCGGCGACCAGGCCAACCAGAGCTGTGCTCACCACTCACCTCACACCACAGAAGAGGACATCAGTGCCGAAACCGTCGACCAGGGGGCGCTTACTCGACGCGCGTCTCGCCGGTGGAGTCCGAGCTGTCGTCATCCGGCAGTCGTACGTCGTTGACCGCCACGTTGACCTCGACGACCTCCAGTCCGGTGATGCGCTCCACCGCGGCGATGACGTTCTCGCGCACGTCGTGGGCGACATCGGTGATGGCCACGCCGTACTCGACGACGATGTCCAGGTCGATCGCGGTCTGCCGCTCGCCGACCTCGACCTTCACCCCGCGCCCGACGTTGGGACGGCCACCGGGGACGCGGTCGCGGACGGCTCCGATGGTGCGGGAGAGCCCGCCGCCCATGTCGTACACGCCCGGTATCTCGCGCGCGGCCGTACCGGCGATCTTCACCACCACCACATCGGCGATGGAGGTCTTCCCGCGGGTCGCGGCCGGCTCGGTGGCCCCGGTGCGGCCCGTCACGGTGGTGCTGCCCGGCACGGCCTGGTGCGGGGCACCGGTCAGGCCCTTCTGGTCGCCGCTGTCCGCGGCAGTCTTCGAAGTGAACTCCTGAGTCGCCATGAAGGCATCTCCTCGTCGTCAGGGACTACTCGCTGTCCGCCTGCTGTCCGATCCGCTCACGGGGGCCGGGTGCCCGGTTCGTTGCTTGTCTGACACCGGTACCGGGGATTCGTTACGCGGCCCGGTGGAATTTCTTCTCCGGGCGACCCACACACCCGCGTCGCGTAACGCGGGCGCTCGCCGTGTGTCGTAGGAGTACGACCTGAGTGAGAGGAGTCGCGTGTGCCGGGCGACCGGGACAGAGCGCTGGACGAGGCGGACGATTCCTCGCGGCACGACGACGGGCTGCTGGCGGTACGGGCCGCGGAGGGCGACGAGGAGGCGTTCGAGCAGCTCGTGCGCCGCCACGCCCCCGCACTGCTGCGGCTCGCGACGCGGCTGCTGGGCAGCCGGACGGAGGCCGAGGACGCGGTCCAGGAATCCTTCGTGAGCGCCTGGCGCAAGGTGCCGGAGTTCCGCAGGGACGCGCAGTTCGGCACGTGGATGCACCGCATCGTCACGAACCGTTGCCTGAACGTCCTGCGGGCGCGGCGCCCCGCCGTGGACCTCGGCGAGGTGCCCGAGCCGCAGGCACCGGAGCACGAGGCCTCACCGGCACGGGTGGCCGAGGCGCACGCCGCCGTGGCGGACCTCGGCAGGGCGATGGAGGGGCTCTCTCCGGAGCAGCGCGTGTGCTGGGTGCTGCGCGAGCTCAACGGCCTCCCCTACGAAACCATCGCTGAGACGGTCGGCATCAGCCCGGAGGCGGTACGGGGCCGCGTCTTCCGGGCGCGGCGCTATCTCACGGAGGCGATGGCCGCATGGCGTTGAACGAGGAGAACGAGGAGAACGAACTGCGCGAGGAGAACGGACCGCATGAGGAGAACGGACCGCATGAGGAGAACGGACCGCATGAGGAGAATGAACTGCTGCCCTGCGGCCACGACGTGTGGAGCGTCTGGGAGCGCGCGGAGAACGGCGAGAGCGATCCGCACACCGGGGCCTGCCCGCACTGCACCGAGGCACTGAACACGCTGCGGAGCCTGGAGGACGTCGTCGCCGCCGCCCGCGACGAGGACCCGCGCGAGCCGGAGCCGGACGCCTCCGCGCTCGTGGGCCGCGTCATGGACATAGTGCGCCTCGAACTGCGGCCGGGCCGCACGCTGCCGCTGGGCGAGGAGGACGAGGACGCGTGGATCGTGGAGGCCGCGGCGGCCCGTACCGTCCGCGCCGCCGCGGAGTCCCTGCCGGGCGTACGGGCGGGCAGCTGCCGTATCGAGGCGCTCACTCCGGAGAGCAGCACGAGCAGCACGAGCAGCACCGGCGCCCCGGCAGGAGACAGGCCGCGCGGGCCCGTGCGCATCCGCACGGAGGTGGAGGTGGCCCTCACCTGGAACCTCCAGGACGTTGCCGAGCGGGTCCGCCGACGCGTCCTGGAGGCGGTGGACGCCGAGCTCGGCATGAAGGTCGCGGCCGTCGACGTGACGGTCGCCGACATCATCGACGACAGCGTGGAAGGGCGGCACCCGTGACGGAAAGACGTGATCCCCGTGTACTGGCCGACGCCGTCCAGGAAGCGGTGCTCGGCACGCCCGGAGTCGCTTTCCTGCGCCCGGGCATCGCCGAACTCCTGCGCACCGTCACCCCGCTGACCACCCGCTCCTCGGCGGTGCGCGTCACCCGCGACAAGGCCGCCGCGCGATGGCACGCCGAGATCCACGTCGTCCTGCGCGGCGGACACCGGGCCGTGGACGTCACCCGCGAGGTGCGCGCCGCCGTGACGGGGACGCTGATGCGGATGACAGGGGAGTCGAAGCCCCCGAGGGTCTCGGTCACGGTGACCGGCCGCGTATGAGGTGAGTACGAGTATGAGGTGAGTACGTGTAAGGGATGAGTACGCGTGAGGGATGAGCCTGGAGGCGACTAGGAGAATGTCACTTCGCCCGAGGTGGCGGCGAGGGCGGTCGTCTCGGCCGTACGGGAGTCCACGGACGACATCGCCACGGTGACGTTGGCCCTCGTGTCCTTCGTGACCTCTCCGGAGAGGGCGTGCTCCCAGCGGTGGGCCCTGGCGCTGCCGTCACAGGTGCCGTCGAGAGTCCGCTCCTGGGAGGTGCTCGTCGTCGCCGTCTTCGGGACGGGCAGGCCGCCGACGCCGATCCACTGGTAGATGCCCTTCACCGCCTCGACCTCGTCCGCGTCGAGCTCTCGCGTCCGGTGAGTGCGGACCGTGACCTTCAGCCGTACGGGCCCTTTGTAGCCCTCGCACGTGTACGTGCCGGCGACGGCCGCCTTCGTCCCGCCCGCGCCGAGCCGGGCCGTACGCTCCAGGGTGACCTCGTGCCGGTCGGCGGCGTTCGCCGCGCCGGGCGTCAGAGCCGTGGTCACGGCCACCGCTGACACGAGAACTGTCTTCAGGAATCGCTGCACCGCGGGGACCGGCCCTTCCGGGATGGAGAGTGGGGTACGGCCCCATGGAACCCCGTGTCGGCCGGCCTGGCCGGTAGTACACGGGTACGGGTCACACGGTCAGCGGTACGCGGGCGACGATGCGCTTCCCGCCCTCGGAGAGGCGTGTCACGGTGACGTCGTCGGCGAGGCGGCACACGGTGGGCCACCCGTGTCCGCCGCTCACGAGAAGACCCGTCCGGGGGCGGGTCACCGGGACGGCGTCGCTGCTGTCCTCGACGGTGATCTCGACGGAGCCGGACCTTACGCGGCATTCGAACCCGCGCAGACCGCCGCCGTGCCGGAGCGCGTTGGTGACCAGCTCCGAGGTGACCAGGACCGCGTCGGCGACTGCCATGTCACTGGCGTATTGGTGCCCCTGGCGCAGCACCGCGCGCACGACGTCCCGGGCGGCGGCCGGACTGCGGGGGCGGGCGAGGATGCAGGTTTCCTGCGTACTGTCGGTAGTCACAGCACCATCACTCCCACCGATGTTGTGGGGACTGTTCCTCTTCGGCTGCCCCACGAGTGCGGCCCCACACACGGCGATCGGGTGGTTCGCCCCGTTCGTACCGAAACGCGCGGTGGCCGCACACGGAAATCCGTGGCGGCCACCGAACAGGGTGTGCCCAGGGGTCAGAACATGAAGTCCAGGCCCAGACCCGCGTGCCCGTGGTGGTGGTGCCCGTGGTCGTGGTGCCCATGACCGTGGTGCCCGTGTCCGTGGTGCCAGTCGTCCCAGTCCCGGCCGTCGGCCTGCTGGGCGGCCGGAGCGGCGGCGGTGGCGGGTGCCGCGACGGCGAACGCCGGGACGGCCAGCGCGGCGGTGCAGGCGGCGACGGTCAGGGCGCGGGATATGCGCTTCATACTCAGACCCTTCGGTGTGGGTGTGGCGCACGCGTCTGTGCCGCGTGCGCGGACGCTCACCACGCTGAGGGGTCCTGCGGGGTCCTGCCTGCCGGGCGCCGCTGCTCGAGTGACGCGTCACCGGGGCGGGGGGAAGGCACCGTCAACGATGTGCGGGCCTTCCCCGGCAGCGCCCCGAGGCAGAGCGGGGTCCCTGGATCAGTGGTTGTGCGCGCCGTTGCCCGAGAGCAGCGGGATGTCCTCGAGGATGTGCGACAGCGGCTCGTCACCCTTGGCCTGCGTCGAGTTCTCGACACACTGCTGCATCTGCGGCGCCGAGAGGATCGGGATGTCCTGCACGCCGACGTTGACGAGGGCCACGATGTTCTGGATGTTGGCCTTGACCGGGAGGCCGACACAGAGCTTGTTCAGCGAGCCCTGGATCAGGGTCATCTGCGGGCTCATGTTGCCCTTGGTGGCGGAGTTACCGAACGCCTGGCCGGCACCGTTGCCGCTGACGGATTCGGTGCTCGAGTCGTCGCCGATGGCCATGGCCTGCGGAGCCGCGGCGGCGGTCATGCCGGCGGCGGACAGGGCGATGGCGGCCGTTGCGAGCAGCTTCTTCATGGTGAGGGATTCCCTTCGAGTGAGGCTCCACTCCGGAGCCGCATCGTGACAACTGAGCGACGGGGCGGGAGTTGCGGCGATTGAGCCGTCCGGTGGATAAGTGTGCTGAATGGCAGTCATGTTCGCGGCGCATTGCGCGACGCTTATGCCGCGCAGGGCGCGGTTTCGTCGAGCACTTCGGCAGGAACGAAGACGGAGACGCCCCGAATCTCGATGAGGAAATATGACTGACCGCACAGGGCCATGGCAGCGGCTAGGTGTCATTCCACCGAGCAGACAGCCCCCGGAGTGCCGCACCGACCCCATCTACCAATCTCTGCTCAGGAGTTGGTACGCGCAGGGAAAAACCATTCCGGGCCGTCCTGATCCCGAGTGGCGAAGACTGGTCGAGCGCGACCCCTGGCCCCGGAATTGAGACCCGGAATGGAGACAGAACAGCGGGCCGCCAAGGAGGAGGATGGCGGCCCGCCGAGAGGTGCTCGGTGTCAGTTGTTGCTGACGCCGTTGCCGGACAGGATCGGCAGGTCCTCGAGGATGTGCGACAGCGGCTCGTCGCCCTTGGCCTGCGTCGAGTTCTCGGTGCACTGCTGGGTCTGCGGCGCCGAGAGGATCGGGATGTCCTGGATGCCGATATTGACCAGGCCGACGATGTTCTGGATGTTGGCCTTCGCCGGCAGGGCGATGCAGGGCTTGTTGAACGAGCCCTGGATGAGCGCCATCTGCGGGCTCATGTTGCCGTGCGTGGCCGAGTTGCCGAACGACTGCATGGCGTTGTTGCCGCTCATGGTCTCGGTGCCGCCGTCGTTGCCGATGGCGAGGGCCGTGGGCGCGGCTGCGGCCGACATGCCGACGACGGAAGCCGTGACCGCAGCTGCGGTCATAACCTTCTTGATCACAGGTGTTCCTCTCTGAGTTAGCCCCGTCCTCGGAGCACCCTGAGCAACTGCCGCGGGCGTTGGGGGTTGCTGAAATTCACTCCTATGGCCCAGTGATCGGCCTCTCGACGGGTATGAATCGCCGATCTGTGAATAATCACACCGTCATTTCCGCGATGCGATTCCGTGAGCCGTTCCGTCGTCCTGTCGACCGCAGACGATCCGATGGAGTGAATGCGCGGAACTAAACGTGGGGTGGGGAGTTGAGCAGTCCGCAGTAACGTGAGCGTCTGCCCCAGAAAAGGAACCACAAATGCTTAAGAAGGCAATGGCAATGGCAGCGGCCGCGGTGGCCGTGGCCGGTATCGCCTCCCCCGCGATGGCCGTCGGTGACGACACCGGTACCCAGTCGATGAGCGGCAACGGTGCCCAGCAGTCGTTCGGTAACTCCGCCACCAAGGGCGACATGAGCCCGCAGCTTTCCCTGGTCCAGGGCACGCTGAACAAGCCTTGCATCGGCCTCCCGGTCAAGGCCAACATCCAGAACATCGTTGCCCTCGTCAACGTCGGCATCCAGGACATCCCGATCCTCTCGGCGCCGCAGACCCAGCAGTGCACCGAGAACTCGACGCAGGCCAAGGGCGACGAGCCGCTGTCGCACATCCTCAGCGACCTGCCGATCCTGTCCGGCAACGGCGAGCACAACGGCTGATCTGCCGCGCTGTCGAGACTGCTCGGGCCGCCCGCCCTTTTCCTCCTCGGGCGACCCGGGCTTTCTCATGCGGTGGGGCAACTTCTCTGTCTGCCCGGCCATTTCACCTGACGGTCGCATCCGAGTGAACTTCCGAAGGCCGTCAACTCCTCGGTTTCCTCCGTCACTTCCAATCGTTATTCAGGGCTCAGGTCATGGTGCGGGAACAGGGAATGCCCGCCCGGCTTCGGCTGCCGTTTAGGCGTGACCCGAACGAAGGGAAAAGCTGTGAAGCTCAAGAAGAGCGCAACGATCATCGCCGGTGCGGTCATGGCGCTGAGCATGGGCGCCCCGGCGTTCGCCGACGCCGGTGCGTCGGGTGCGGCCGCCAACTCCCCGGGTGTCATCTCCGGCAACGTCATCCAGGTGCCCGTCCACGTTCCCGTCAACCTGTGCGGCAACAGCATCGACATCGTCGGTCTCCTGAACCCGACGTTCGGCAACACCTGCGTCAACGACTGACGTAGCGGCCCAGCCTTTCCTGCTGTGCCTCAGCCGGCCTTGGCAGCCCTCCCGGCGCCAGGGCCGGCTTCCCATCGGACAGAGAAAGACCACTAGATTGCGACAGGCCCTCAGCAAAGGAATGCTCTCCGCCGCGGCCGCCACGAGCATCCTGTCCCTGTCCGGCACCCACGCGTTCGCCGCTTCCGGAGCGAACGGGCAGGCGCTGGACTCGCCAGGCTTCTTGTCGGGCAACAACGTGCAGGCCCCGCTGGAAGTGCCGGTGAACGTGTGCGGCAACTCAGCGGACGCCGCCGCGGGATTGAACCCCTCGTTCGGCAACAAGTGCGGCTCCGGCTCCCACTCCGGCTCCCACTCCGGACCCGTACGACAGAGCCCTGCCCGGCAGAGCCCCGCCCCGCAGCGCCCTGCCCCGCAGGCCCCCGCCCCGAGGAGCCCCGACGCCTCACACGGGGGGCAGAGCGCCCCGAAGGCGCCGCCGCGCGCCCGCGACCGCTCCGACGACCGCTCCGACAGCTCTCACAGCCGCGACAGCTCCACGTCCGGCTCCGCCGCCCGCGGTGACACGACCCGGTCGCCCGGCGTGGGGGCGGGCAACAGCGCGAAGGCCCCGGTCGACGCGCCGGTGAACGCCTGCGGCAACACCGTGGGCATCGTGAACGCCCTCTCCAGCACCTTCGGCAACCGCTGCGGTCAGGACGGCATGCACCAGGGGCCGCCCGCTGTCCGGCCACCCGCTCCCGGGCAGCAGCCGCCGGCCCCCGGTCAGCAGCCGCCCGGCGCCACGCCGGAGGACCCCGCCGGTCCGCGGCCCCGTGCCATGCCCCCCGAGTACCCCGGGGACCCCGGGACCCCCGGTAATCGGGCCCCCTCCAGGGTGTCGTCGGCAACGGCGCCGGACCACAAGCCGCAGGGCAGGCACGCCCGGCGGCCGGTCCACATGGAGGTGCCCGGAACCCATCTGGCCGCCACGGGCTCGGATGCCGGGTTGCTCGGAGCCACGGCCGCGAGTGCGGGCCTGCTCCTCGGCGGCGCGATCCTGTACCGGCGGGGGCGTGCCTCGTCCCGGCGCTGACCGGACGGAAATCACGGTGCCGGGAAATGCAGTACGCCGGCAGGGAAGCCCAGACGGAATTGCTGAATGGCTTCCCTGCCGGCGCAAGGGAGGTAGAGACTTTGGCCTGCCCTTTGGGGGCGTCGCTCACCCACGGCATAATGCCGACGGCTGGCGGGAAGCGACCCGGCCTGTCCCAGTGAAGCGAATTCAGTGCATCACCGAATGGGCCGCGCGGGAACCGAGGTTCACCCATTCGCCCGCCGTGTCACTCATAAGAGAACCGGTTGGTGGCTCGGCTTCGGTGGAGCGATCACGTACACGGAAGCCGAGCCCGGTGCCGTCTCCGCGTCACCTGAACCGAGGCTAGAAGCGCTGGAGTTGAGGGGCCGCGCGCCACGCCTTTTCCTCCGGGCTTCCCACCCGATCAGCGCGCCGCAGATACCGTTCGACGCCTTTCACCAGACGTCCCGCGGTGAACGAGGCCCCGTACACGAAGCGCATGGCGGGTCCGAAGCTCGACGCGGTCGTCAGGCCGGCCAGGAAGAGCCCGGGGAGCGAGGACTCGAATCGGTCGCCGACGAAGGGCGTCCCGTCGGCGAGGGAGCGCAGGCGGCCGCGGACGTCCGGGGGCAGGACGCCGATGCGGTGGGTCGTCGCCCGGAAGCCCGTGGCCGCGATGATGTGGTCTGTCTCGAACCGCAGGCCCCCGCCGGTGGTGCTGCCCGTGCGCACCCGGACGCGGCTCCCCGCGGGTTCGGCCGCCTCGACCCGGTGGCCGACCCGCACCTCGACGCCCGCCTCGACACGGTCCCTGACCCACCACGCGCCGGCCGGGCCCAGCGCGCCCGCGGCGACACGGGCCCGTGCCGACTCCGGGAGCCGTCGGAAGGCGCCGGGGGTGTCCGCGTAGAACTTGTTGCGCCAGCCGCAGCCGAGACCCGTGTGCGGGGCGCGCAGCGACTCACGCCAGGGGCGCTGCCGGGGCGGCGGCAGGGTGTTCCAGCTGACGCGCGGTGACCGGGCGAGGATTCGTACCCGGGTGCCCTGCTCGGCCAGCAGGGCGGCGGTCTCCAGGGCGGCCTGGCCCGCGCCGAGCACCGTCACGTCCTTGCCGCGGAAGCGCAGCAGGTCGGCGTGGTGGCTGCTGTGCGAGACGTGAGCGCCACTCAGGCCGCGTACGGCAGGGGGGATCTCCGTGAACGGCAGGACACCCACCGCCAGGGCCACGGCCCGCGCGTGGTGGATCTCGCCGTCCTCGGTCCGTGCCTCGTAGCCGCCCGGGCAGGTCCGGACGGAGGAGATGAGGCGTTCGTCGACCGGCGGCGCCGCCTGCTCGGCGAACCAGCAGCCGTACGAGGCGAAGTGTTCGACGGGGAGGGGGCGGCCGTGTTCGGCGGGCAGGCCTTCGCGGGCGCAGTACGCGGCCAGGCCGTACCGGCCCGCGGGGTCGGACAGGTCGGACGCCCACGGCTCCGACTTGAGGAACATGCCGCGCGGCATGTGATCCCGCCAGGACGCCATGGTCCTGCCGAAGACGCGTACGTCCAGGCCGGCCGCCGCGGCGTGCGAGGCGACCGACAGGCCGTAGGGGCCCGCTCCGACGATCAGCAGGTCATGCATCGGTGACTGCTCGCTCTCTGTTCGGTGTGCCGTGGAGGACCGCGGGCGCGTGCTGCCGCGCCCTGACCGACAGGGACGTCAGGACCTTGCGCGCCCGGTGGCGTACGCCGTCGCGCAGCCGCCGCAGCACGTGGTGGCGCCACAGGCGGCGCAGGGCGGCGGCGGGCGCGGGGTCGTCGGCGGCGTGCCAGGCGAGTTCGGTGGCCGGTGCGGGCGTGCGTCGGCCGGGGCGGGGCAGGGCGCGCAGCGCGGTGAGGGGGGCGTAGTTCTCCACCACGAAGGTGCGGCCCACCAGGGGCCGCGGGGCGGGCACCGGCCGGTGGGTGAGGTCGAGGTGCAGGGCGCGCACCACGTCCGTGTCCGTGCCGTCGGCGAAGAGGCGGAACTGGGCGCCGGGGCGCGGGTTGAAGTCGATGAGGTGGAAGGCGCCGGTGACGGCGTCCCTGCGGAAGTCCAGGTCGAAGATCCCCTGGTACTCCAGGGCCGACACCACCTGTGCGGCGGCGGTCCACAGCGCGGGGTTCTCGGCCCAGTCGCCGCTCACCGTCAGTCCGGCCGAGCGCGGCCACGACCGGTGCTTGCGGCCCGTGCCTCCGCCGCGTACGACACCGCTGCGGCCTGCGCACCCGTGGACGAACCAGTCCGCCTCGCGGGCACCCGGCACGAAGGCCTGGAGGAGCAGGCGGCTGCCGGCCTCGGCGCGGCGCTCGTACAGCGCGGTGGCCTCGTGGCGGGAGCCGATCAGGGTGGTGCTGCGCAGTCCGGCGTCGTGGGGCAGCAGCCACGGGCGGCTCCACTTCGCCACGACGGGGGTACCGGGTGCCCCGAGGCGGCCCATGGCCCCCGCGGCCTCGGCGGCGGACTCCGGTGCCAGGGTCGTCGGGTGCGCCACGCCCGCCTGCGCGCAGACCTGGGCGAGGGTCGCCTTGTCCGCGACGCGCTCGGCCACGTTGCCGGCCACGCGGGGCAGCAGGAAACGGTCGGTGAGTTCTCCGTACAGGGCGCTGACCGCGAGGGCGCCCGCGTCGTCCAGGGGGATGAGCACGGCCGGTCCGGCGAGCCGGTGCGAGACCCGCCGCAGCACGGCGGCCACCTCGGCGAGCGATGCCCCCGGTGCGGGTGGCGCGTGCATCCGGTGCAGATATCGGGACCGCTGTACGGGGCTGTCGCGGTCGTCGGCCACCAAATGGACCTCGATTCCCGCGCGGCCGAGCGAGCGCACGGCGCCCAGCGTTCCGTGGTGGAAGGGATTCCTGTCGATTCGCAAGAGGACCGCAGGAATGCGTGTATCCAGAGGCTGCAACGTCACCCTCGCTTAACGATCGCCCATGCGGGCGATGTGGCGGAACTCAGGATTAGAAACACGATTGGCGCAATAGAAATAAATATGACGGAGTGTCAGTGAAGTGAGGCAGCAGAACGAGGAGCAGGTATGGGCCCACACGCCCCACAGTGTCTTCGACGCGGTAAGCGTCTCGCCGTCATTGCCGCCGGAATCGTGTCGTCGTTGACCCTGGCCTCCGTGCCGGGACACGCCGTCGGCGTCGCGGACGACGGTGAGCCTCCCAAGGGCGTCGTCGCCGCCCCCGCCTTCGGCGCGTATCTCGACTACGGACCCCGCGGGGTCGAGCGCATCGGTGAACTCAGTGAGTGGCTCGGCGGCACCGAGCTGCGGGTCGGTCACACGTACCTTCCGGGCGATCGCTGGAGCAACATCGAGGGCGCCCCGGACTTCCTGGAGAACTGGGCACAGTGGCGCAAGGAGAAGGAGAACAGGCTCTTCGTGCTCAACGTCCCGATGCTCGAACGCAACGAGGAGGGCGTCGGCGACGACGAAGTGGCCCGGATGCTGGGACAGGGCGCCGCGGGGGACTTCGACCGCCACTACCGGGTGCTCGCCGAGCGCCTTGTGGACCTCGGCGTGCCCGACACGGTCGTCGTGCTCGGCTGGGAGATGAACGGCACGACGTACACCCATCGCTGCGGTCCTGACCCGGAGTCCTGGAAGAAGTACTGGAACAGGATCGTCACCACGATGCGGTCGGTGCCGGGGCAGAAATTCAAGTTCGACTTCACGCCGAGCAGAGGGCGGGACGCCGTTCCCTGGACGGAGTGTTATCCCGGTGACGACACCGTGGACATCGTCGGCATGGACTCGTACGACCAGCCGCGCGGAATGTCGTTCGACGAGCAGGTGAATGAGCCCTATGGGCTCCAGCGGCACGTGGATTTCGCGGCGGAGCACAAGAAGCCCATCTCGTATCCCGAATGGGGGCTTTTCCGCAACGGCGACAACGAGGACTACATGCGCCGCATGCTGAAATGGATGGACGAGAAGAAACCGCTGTACAACACGGTCACCGATTACTGCCCGCACGGAGTGTGGCAGTGCAAGGACAATCCCGCGTCGGCGGAGGTCTACCGCAAGCTGCTCTCGGGCCGCGACGAGCCGCCGACCGAGCCCGGGAAGCCCTCGGACTGCTCGGCGGTCGGATTCGGCGACTGGATCGAACACTGGCTGGGCGGCAAGGTGTGTCTGCGCTTCGACTGGTGGAAGGACGAGCAGAAGCGCTGAACCACCGGCGCGACACGGGGGCGCGAGCCGTCACGACGAGGCTCCGTCGCCCCCGCGTCGCGCCTCGCGTTCGCGCACCCGCCGCTTCGCCCACTGGCGGCCGGAAGCACCCCAGGCCACCGCGTACACCAGGGGTGCGGTGCGTCTGCGGGCCAGCAGGAAGCGGCGGTTGGGGACCGGTTCGGGCCGCCAGTGGTGCTTGTACGGCTCGTTGCCGCGCAGCAGGCTCAGCGCGCGCGGGTGCTCGCCCGCGGTGTGGCGGGTGCACGCCTCCAGGAGCATCGTCGCCACGTCCACCTTGCGCTCCCTGAGCCGCGGGTGGGCGCCGTACAGATAGCCGCCGGCCAGCGTGCCCGACAGCAGCGTCAGGTCCGCGGCCAGCACCTCGCCGTCCAGGCGGAACTCGGTCAGCACCGCCTCGCCCGCCGCGACCATCGGACGCATGGAGCGCAGCAGGTGCTCGTGGAACCGCGGCTGGAGGTGCTCGGAGGTCACCTTGCGCCCCTGCCACTGCAACTGGTGCAGGTGCAGCAGTGTCCGCACCGAGGACTCGACCTCCTCGACGGGCACGACACGGCTCTGCACGCCCATGGCCGCCAGCTTGCGCATCTTCGCCCGGGTGCGCTGGGCCCGTGGCGTCGGCAGCCGCTTGAGCAACCCTTCCATCGGCAGCGCGGGAAGTTCGAGGCAGTGTGACGCGGCCAGCGTGCGCCGGGGGGCCGGCCACCGTTCGTAGAGGCTCTCCACACACGCGCCCGGCCGGACCTCGCCGAAGTCGATCAGCGCGGTCCGTGCCAGCGCGTACAGCCCGGAGAGGAGCGCTTCGGTGCCCTCCTCCTCGTACGAACCGTCCAGCAGGACGTCGGTGAAGTCGGAGATCGCGCCGCCCAGCGGCTTCAGCGCCGGAAGCGGCCGGTCCACCCGCATCAGCGGCGCGGCGGCGATCAGCCGCCCGCCCTGGTGGACCAGGAGCACCCGCAGCCGCCCAGGACTGCCGTACGACCGCCACCAGGACGACAGCCACGCATGGCTCTGGAACGGGGTCGCCGCCGCACACGCCCGGTACAGCCGGCCCCACGGTTCGGCCAGCGCCTCGAAGTCGTCCTCGTCCACGCACAGTTCGGCCACGGGCAGGCTGCTCCGTACCGTGCTCGCCGGTGCCGTGCTCATGGCGCGCTCCGCACCAGGGCGGACGCGGGCCCTGGCACGGAGGGCCCCGCCGACGCCTCCGAACGCGCGCGCGGACGGACCAGGAGCCCGAGGCCGCCGAGCAGCCCGCCGGCGCAGCCGCCGACCAGGGCCGTCACGCCGGTGGAGAGCGACGAGGGCGCGTCGGGCAGCAGGGCGCGGGAGAACGGCAGCAGTTCGACCTGGGTGCTGTCCTTGGAGTGGTTGGCGCTCGTGGCCAGGGACCGTGCCACCGCGTTGGCGGTGACGGCGGCGGACGACGGCTTCTCCGCGGTCGCCGAGACCGCGATCATCGGCGCGTCGGGGGACGTGACCACCTGCACCCTGTCTTGCAGCTCCGTGGCCGACATGCCCGCCGCCACCTGCGCGTCGCCCAGCACGGCGAGCTGCGTGGCGACCCTGCCGTACGCCTGGGCGAAGCCGAGTGCCGTGGTCGGGTCCGCCTTCGCCTGCGGGACGGCGACGACGTAACTCGTGGCCGTGTACTGCGGGGTCTGCAGCACGCCGTACCCGGCACCGGCCAGCAGGCCGAGGACCGCGCAGGCGGGCAGGGCCGACCAGCGGGGCAGCAGGGCGAGGCGGTCGCGCAGGGGGCCGATGCGCGAGCGCACGTTCACGGAGTCACTCATCGAGGGGTCACCTCCAGGGTCGGGCCGGGCGCAACTGACGTGTAGACGCCCATCAGCTGGTCGGCGCTTCGGGTGATGCTGTAGTGCCGTACCGCCGCCGGTGCCTCGCGGTGCGGCGGTACGTCGCCGCGCAGGCCGCGGAGGGCCTGCGCGAAGGAGACCGGGTCGCTCGGGCAGTAGGCGGCGCCGGAGCGTTCCCCGGGGGCGAGGCCCTCGATGGCGGGGCAGGACGCGTAGAGGACCGGGAGCCCGCTGGCCAGGCCCTCGACGAGCGCGAGACCGAAGGCCTCCTCGGGGGAGGGGGAGGCCAGGGCGTCCATGGCGGACAGCAGCGAGGGCAGGTCGGGGACGCGGTCCGCGGCCGTGCTGCTGCAGGTACCGCTACCGGTGTCGGTACCGGTGTCGGTACCGGGGGTCTCGTGGGTGGATTCGCCGACGAACCGTACGCGTCCCGCGAGGCCGAGCCGGACCGCGAGCCGCCGCAGCTCGGGCTCCTGAGGACCGCTTCCCACCAGGACGACGACGACATCCTCGGGCAGCTGGGCGGCCGCCCTCAACAGGACGTCGAAACGCTTGCCGGGGGCCAGCCGCCCCACACCGCCGACGACGAACGCCGTTTCCGGCAGCTCCAGTTGGTGCCGCGTACGGGTGCGGGCCGCCGCGTCGAAACGGAAGCGCTCGACCTCGATGCCGTTCGGCACCACCCGGATGCGCTGGCGCGGCACGCCCCACCGGTGCAGCCGCGCCCCCACGGCGGGCGAGACCGCGACCGTCACCCGGCCGAGGCGCTCCCCGGCCAGATACAGCGCCCGGACCCCCGCGGTCAGCGGCCGCCCCTCCATCTGCGAGTCGCCCAGGGAGTGTTCGGTGGCCACCACCGCGCGCACCCCCGCCATGCGGGCCGCGATGCGTCCGTACAGGCAGGCACGGTAGAGGTGGGTGTGCACCACGTCGTACCGGCCCGCACGGATGAGCCGGACCAGCCGCGGCAGCGCCGCCAGATCGCGGTTTCCGGCCATGCCCAGGTCGATCACGCGGTGCCCGTCCGCCTCGATGCCCCGCGCGACGGTGCCCGCGTTGGTGAGCGCGACGACGTCGCTCGATGTGGGCAAGTGGCGCAGCAGCAGGCGGAGTTGCTGTTCGGCGCCGCCCACGCCGAGCCCGGTGATGATGTGCAGGACCCTCATCCGGTCACCGCCGAGCGGTCCAGCGCGCGGCGCCTGAGCCGGTTCGTGCGCAGCTTCAGCCGAAGGCGCCAGGCCGTGTCGCCCTGGCTGATGTGGACGCGGGGCAGGGCGTACGTCCCGGCGAGCGGTCCCGGCGCGATCGCGCAGGCGTACCCGTACCCGGCCTCCCGCACGGCGGTCACGACCCGCTCGTCCACGTGCCCGTACGGGTAGCAGAAGCCCCGCACCTCGCCGCCGGTCAGGTCGCGCAGCGCGGCACGGCTGTCGTGCAGCTCGCGGCGCAGCAGCCGGTCGTCGGCGGCCGTCAGGTCGACGTGGGTCAGCCCGTGCGAGCCGATCTCCATGCCGCACTCGGCGGCGTGCCGGATGCCGTCGGCCCCGAGGAGCGGTTTGCGCGGGCCGAGCGGGTCCCAGGCGTTGTCGCCGTCGAGGCGGCCCGGCAGGACGAACAGGGTGGCCGTGCAGTCGTGCTGCTGGAGCAGCGGCAGCGCGTGCTCGACGAAGTCGCGGTACCCGTCGTCGAAGGTGAGGCCCACCAGGTTGTGCTCCTGGCCCTGCGCACAAGCCTCCAGCAGGTACTTCATCGACACGCCGCGCAGCCCCTGGCGCCGCATCCACCGCAGCTGCGCGGCCAGCCGGTCGGGCGCGACCGTGATCTCGTACGGATCGTCGGACGGGTCCGCGACGGAGTGGTACATCGCCACCCACGCCGGGGTACGGGGCGGCCGGAACCGCAGGAAAGGCTCCGTGCCGGACGGCGCGGGCGGAGTGAGCTCAACGGACATGACGCAGCTTTCTGCTGACGGAACGGAGGGCGGTCGCCCAGGGCTGCGCCCCCAGGAGCAGGCCCAGGAGCACGAAAGAGACGGTCACCACCGTGAAACTCGTGAGGACGGCCGGGACGGGCCGGGCGATGTGCCGCACGACCAGCGCGCCGAGCACGGCGGCCCCTCCCGCGGCGAGCACCAGCCGGGCCAGCTGCCCGACGACGGCCCGCGTCCTGACCGGCACGGTGCGCGGGCCCGTGCCGCGCAGCAGGAGCACCGCGGTGACGCAGATGCCGGTCGCGTTGGCCGCGGCGATCCCGCGCACACCCCACGTGCCGACGGTCAGGAAGCCGATGCCCGCGGTGGTGACGATGCCGATGGACATCGCGAAAAGCGGGGCCCAGGTGGTCCTGGCGGCCGAGAAGTGCGCACGGGCCAGCGCGCCCACCATCGTGTGACCGAGCAGGCCCAGGGCGTAGACGCGCATGACCGACGCGGTGGCGGCGGTGTCCCGCGCGGTGAAGGCACCGCGCTGGAAGAGCAGTTCGACGAGCGGGTGCGCGGCGGCGATGACGGCCGCCGCGCCGACCAGCACGACGCACCCGGCGAGGACGAGGTCGCGCTCGACACGTTCGCGGGCGCGTTCCGTCTCGCCCTTGGCCAGGGCACGGGCGACCACGGGAAAGGTGACCGTGCACAGCATGAGGGAGAGGGCCATCGGCATCTGCGCGACCTTCTGCGCGTAGTTCAGATGCGAGATGGCCCCGGCGGGCAGCGACGAGGCGAGGAACCGCTCGATGAGGACCTGCGACTGGCGGCACAGGGCGAACAGCAGGACCGTCCAGATGAGGGTGGTCTGGAGGGTGGGCGTGGGCGCGGGTGCGGGTGCGGGCGCGGGTGCGGCTGTGGCTGTGGCTGCGGGTGTGGCTTCGGACGCGGGTTGGGGCTGGGGCTGGGGCTGGGCTTCCGGCCGGTACGGGCGCCGCAGCTGCCGCCACAGCGAAGGCGCCTGTACGACGACCATGAGGACGCCCCCCACCGCCACGCCCGCCGCGGCGGCCCGTACCCCCAGGGGCACCGCCAGCGCGAACAGGGCGGCGATGATGGCCGCGTTGTAGGCGACGTAGACCGTCGCGGGGGCGACGAACCGCTGGTGGGCCCGCAGCGCCGCGCTGCAGTAGCCGGTGAGACCGAAGGTCAGGGCGCAGGTGGCGGTCACCCGGGTGCAGTCGACGGCGGGCCCGGGGTCGGGCAGCCCGGGGGCGAGCACCGCGACCAGGTACGGGGCCCCCGCGATGAGCAGCACCGCCGCGCCCGCGAAACACAGGGCCATGCGCGGCAGCGACGCCCGTACGAACTCCCGCACCGGATCGACGGCGGCGCCGTCCCCGCGGCGGGCCAGCGCCAGGCTGAACGCGGGCACCAGGAAGAAGGCCAGCCCGTCCTCGATGAGCAACGTCGCGGCGAGCTCGGGGAGCGTCCACGCCACGAGGAAGGCGTCGGTGTCGGTGCCGGCACCGAAGAAGTGCGCGAGCGCCTGGTCGCGTACGAGCCCCAGGAGCGAACCGGCGACGGACAGCACGGCTGTGACCAGCGCGGCCTTGGCGAGGAACGAGCCGCCGGTCCTTCCGCCGGTCTCCCGGCCGCCCTCGGGCCCGGTGCCGCCTTCGGGCCCGATGCCGCCCTCGGCTGCGGGGCCGTCCGGGCCCGCAGCCGTGGCCGGTCCCGTCCCCGCGGCCACCGGCGGCGGCACGGTCGTCATCGCGTACCCGCCTCTCCGGGCCGCTCCCGTGCGCCGACCGCCCACCAGGCCGCCATGCCGAAGGCGATCGCCGTCAGGACGGTGGAGGGCCCGCCGATGTCGGCGTACACGAAGTCGATCAGCTGCCAGACCAGCAGCCCGCACGCCACCAGCGCGCAGTCCAGCTCGGGCCCCCCGGAACCGCCCCCGGCGCCGCCTCCGACGCGCTGCCGCCCCCACCGCCGCACCCCGCACACCAGGAGCGCCACCCAGCCGCCGGCCAGCGTGACGAGGCCGAGCAGACCCTGTTCGCCGAGCACGAGCAGGTACATGTTGTGCGGGGAGAGCAGCGGCTGGCGGACGAAGCCGCTGCCGGCGCCCGCCGTGTCACTGGCGGCGGACAGGGCCAGCGAGGCGTGGCTGTCGCGGTGCTCGGGGAAGCCCTTCAGGCCCACTCCGGTCACCGGCTGCCCGCGCCACATGTCGACCGACGCGGCCCACATCGTGTAGCGGTCGGTGACGGACTGGTCGGGTGTGTCCGTGACCTGGGTGATGCTGCTGAGGCGCTCCTCGAGCATCTCGGAGCCCACCCCGAGCCCGGCCACCAGGACCACCCCGGCCGCGCCCGCGGCCAGCAGCGCCCGGCCCGCTCTGCGCACCCCCGCGAGCAGCAGCACCGTCGTGCAGGCCGCCGCGGTGGCGATCCACGCGCCGCGGCTGAAGGACAGGGCGAGCGGCACGGTCAGCAGGGCCGCGCACACCACCGCCGCGGGGCGCCGGCGCGGCGTGTGCGGGCGGAAGGCGAGTGCCAGCGCGCTGACGAGCCCGTACGAGACGACGGTGGCCATTCCCATGACGTCCGTGGAGCCGAACGTCCCGACCGCGCGGATGTCCTCGCCCATGTACGAGGCGCCGGTGCCGGTCAGGTTCTGGTGTACGCCGATGCCGCCCTGCCACAGTCCGAGCGCCACGAACGACCAGGCGAGCAGGCGGAAGTGGTGCGCGTCGCGGATCAGCGTCAGGACGGCCGCCGGGACCAGGACGAAGATCTGGAGGTAGCGTGCGGCTCCCGCGACGCCGGTCGACGCGGACGAGGCGCCGAAGGCGGCCACGGTGATGCCGACGACCGGCATTCCGATGAGCACCGCGGCGGTGCGGGTCAGCGGGCGCCGCCCGGCCCGCACGGCGCGTACGACGCAGAAGCCGACGACCAGTGCGGACACCGCGTCGGCCACCGTGCCGGTACCTCCTCCGCCGCCTCCGGAGGAGGTCGCATCGGCGGGCACCGGCAGTGCGAGGAGGGCGACCAGGAGCACCACCGGCAGCACCGGAGCGCTGCGCCTCAGCTCGGGGAGGACCACGTCGGACAGGCGTGACCCGTGCGGCACGGCGACGGACGTGTGGGTCACCGTGGTCAGCTCCCCGTGCGGCGTACGAGGCAGCCGAGGGTGCGGAGCAGGATGCACAGGTCCTGCCAGAACGACCAGCTGTCGATGTAGGCGTTGTCGAAGCGGCACCGGTCCTCGATGGAGGTGTCGCCGCGCAGGCCGTGGATCTGGGCGAGGCCGGTGATGCCGGTCGGCATGCGGTGCCGGTGGGCGTAGTCCGGATAGCTCTGGCTGAACTGCGCGACGAAGAAGGGCCGTTCGGGCCGCGGGCCGACCAGGCTCATGTCGCCCCGGAGCACGTTCCACAGCTGGGGCAGCTCGTCGAGCGAGGTGCCCCGCAGGAACCGGCAGAAGGCGCTCATCCGGTGCTCGTCGGCGACGCTCCACCGGGTCGCCGCCTCCTGCTGGTCGGCGGGCCGGTGGGTGCGGAACTTCAGCAGGGTGAACAGCTGCCCGTCCTTGCCGACGCGTTCCTGCCGGAAGATCACGCCGGGTCCCTCCACGGCCCGCAGCACCAGGGCGCAGGCCGCGAGGACGGGCGCGGCCACCAGCAGCAGGACGCCCGACACCGCGATGTCCAGCAGCCGCTTGCCGATGCCGATGCCGCGGGACCCGGCGGCCGGCAGGGGGCGGCACGCGAACCCGGCCACGTACTGCCGGGGTCCGCCCGGCGCGTGCGCGGCCTCCGCGCAGCGCGGTTCGAGCTCCCACAGGTCGCAGCCGAGGCCGCGCAGCGCCGACAGCCGTGCGGCGGGCCCGGGCCCGGGGCCGTGGCCGTGGCCGGTGAGGAGGAGCACGGCCCGCACATCGTTCTGGATCACCGCCCGCTGCAGCTCGTCCTCCGTGCAGAGCACCGGCAGTCCGGGCCCGGCCTCCGCCGCCGTTCCGGGGGCGCCGTCCTCGTCCCGCTGGGGCGGGTCCGCCGTCTCGCTCACGATGCCGACGGGCCGCATGCCGCAGCCGGGGCGCCGCAGCAGCGCCGCCGCCACCGCGCGCGCCGGACCGCTCGCCCCGAGCACCAGCACCGGGCTCGGCCTGCGCAGGGTGGCGGCGCGCCGGTGCCGGTGGACGAGCGCGCGCCCGCAGAGGCTCAGCAGACACTGCGTCAGGGCCAGGCCGAGCAGCGTCCGGAGAGGGAGCGGCGCCGACCAGGGCAGCGCGGGGTAGAGGGCCGCGGTGAGGGACCAGGCGAGCGCGATCCGCCCGGTGACCGAAGGCACCTGGCCGAGCGTGTCGGGCATCGCGGTGTACTCGTACAGGCGGCCCTGGATGTTCAGGAGCAGCACGCCCGCCACGAGCAGGGGGGCCAGTACGGCCTGCTGTCGCGGTTCGCCGAGCAGCAGCAGGCCGAGGAGGGCGGCGGCGCAGTCGGCGGCCACCAGTGCGGCGGCCGGGCACCGCCGGCGGTCCTGCCGCCGCGCCGACGCCCCGGCGCGGCGTGCCGTCGCCTCGCGTGGTGCGACGACGAAGGTTCCGGGCGGGGCCTGGGTGTCCTGCCGTGGCTGAGCCGATGAGGAGGCAACGGTCCGTTCCGCACTCACGTGGTGGTGCACTCCCTGTATCCGGTGGGCGCCGTGCCCAGAAGCTCGTCGTAGACCTCGTCGATGGCGGCCGCGGCGCGCCGTGCGTCGTGGTGGTCCAGTACGTGGCGGCGGCCGCGCCGCCCCAGCGCGTCCCGCAGTTCTCCGTCCCGCAGCAGGGTGATCAGGGCCTCCGCCAGAGCCCGGGGGTCCTCCGGCGGTACGAGGGCGTGCGGGCGGTGGCCGGGCGGCAGGCTCTCCCGGGCGCCGTCCACATCGGTGACCACGACCGGGCGGCCGCAGGCCATGGCTTCGAGCGGGGCCAGCGCCATGCCCTCCCAGCGGGACGGCAGGACGACCACGTCGGCCGCCCGGTACCAGGGGGCGGCGTCGGCCGCGGCCCCGGCGAACGCGACCCGCGGCCCGGCCCGCTCCCGCAGCCGGCCGGCGTCGGGCCCGTCCCCGACCAGGACCAGCCGTGCCTCGGGCACCCGCGCGGCCACCGCGGGCCAGGCCCGCAGCAGTACGTCCTGCCCCTTCTGGCGGCAGAGCCGGCCGACGCACACCACCAGGGGGACGGCCGCGGGGTGCTGGTCGTCGGGGGCGAACCGGACGGTGTCGACCCCGTTGGGCACCACCGAGTAGGAACCGGTGATTCCGGCCCGCAGGCCGGTGCTCCGCTCCGCCTCGCTGACGCAGACGATGCGCGTCGCCCAGCGGGCCGCGCGGCGTTCCCAGAGGCGGGCCAGGAGCGCGGTGGGGCCGCCGACCGCCTCGAAGGACCAGGCGTGCGGCTGGAACACGGTGGGGACGCTCCCGCGCAGCGCGAGGCGCGCGGCGAGCCCGGCCTTCGCGCTGTGCGCGTGGACGAGTGCGGGCCGCACCGTGTCGACGACGCGCTTCAGGTCCCTCGTCTCGGCCCCGAGGCGCGGGCCGGGGGAGCGGGACGCCTCCCAGGGGTGGACGCGTACGCCGAGGGAGCTCAACGCCCGGGGCAGGAAGCCCTCCTGCGGACAGGCCACGTGTACGTCGGTGCCCGCCGCGGCCTGAGCCGCGGCCAGGTCGACGACGACCCGCGCCACGCCGCCGTCCACGGGCTGGCTGATGTGCAGGACCCGCGGCGGAGGGGGTGCTGAAGGCAGAGGCATGCGCGTCTCCCTCGAGTCAGTGCGGCAGAGGGACGACGAACACGCGACGCAGGCCCGGGGAGTGACGCATGACGGCGTTGGCCTTCCGAGTGTGAGAACTCTGAACCACAGCGGAGTTGGGGCGATTCGCAGCGAATATACGAATCTGAACGCGTATGAGTGGAATGCCCTAAAGGGGAAGCGCAACTGTAGCCGCTGGAACGAACGGCTCCGTCAACCTCTGCACGTGTGTCGGAATGGTGAAGGCCGCCGGTCCGGCTGACGTCACCGCAATGGATCGCGCCGCGTATCACCCGTCTGGGCGCACAACTCGGCGCGGCGGTCAGCAGTTGATCCCTCTAGACGGGCATCCCGCCCGTACGTCGCATCATCACCAAGGAGCAGCACCCCATGTCGCGTACCACCAAGGCTCTCGCCCTGTCCGCCGTCGCCGCCGCAGCTGTGGCCGGATCCGCGGGTGTCGCTGCCGCCGACAGCGGCGCGCAGGGCGCCGCCACCAACTCCCCCGGCGTCATCTCGGGCAACGCCGCTCAGGTGCCGGTCCACGTTCCCGTCAACGTGTGCGGCAACAGCGTCAACATCATCGGCCTGCTGAACCCGGCGTTCGGCAACCAGTGCGCCAACGACTGACGCACCGTCTGATGTGAACGGCCGTCCCCGTGGAAGCGGGGGCGGCCTTTCCGTGCGTCCGCACGGAGCCCGCCCGCTCCGACGGCAACGGACGGGCCTCGCGACGTGCCCCGAATGGAGTGTGCGCCGCCGAACAGCCGACCGACCGTCACATCCCCTCCCGACCTGCGCGGATGCCCGCGCTCCCCAGGCAGGGGCGATACCTCGCGCAG
The DNA here is from genome assembly GCF_040683555.1 of Streptomyces sp. NPDC093510. Taxonomy (NCBI): domain Bacteria; kingdom Bacillati; phylum Actinomycetota; class Actinomycetes; order Kitasatosporales; family Streptomycetaceae; genus Streptomyces; species Streptomyces sp. NPDC093510. The sequence goes on along the minus strand of NZ_JBFBEE010000011.1, from coordinate 212,733 downwards.
CCGCTCGGTTGCGGGCGGCCCGCGCCGCTCCCACGGTGATCACAAGATCCGACGCATCACCGAAAGGGAACCACCTATGCGCGCTCTGCCCGTACGGCGCCTCGCGACCACCGCTCTGTGCGCGACGCTGCTTCTCGGCACGGCCGGCCCGGCCCTCGCCTCCCAAGGTGACGCCACCCGCGACGAAGCCCCGAACGCCTCGAGCGCTCCCGCCCCTGATGCGAACACCCTGCTCGGCCAGGTCCAGCAGCTGAGCGGCCTCGGCGGTGTCCTCACCCCCGTCACCGACCTGCTCGCCGCGTTGCTCAAGGCGAAGGACAACAAACTGCCCGCCGAGGACGTCAAGCAGCGCACCGAAGCGGTGAAGAAGGCGATCGAGGCCGTCGCCAAGCCGCCCGTCAAGGCGCCCGCGGACCCGGCCGCCGCGATGCCGCAGGCCCCCGCCGTGCCGCAGCTGCCGACCGGGGGAGCGGAGCGCGCCGCAGGGGCGCCGCTCGACCCCAAGGGCGACGCCGTGGCCGCGCTCCAGAAGGCCGTCGACGCCCTGGTCAAGGCCACCACGGCCGGCGACCCCAAGGCGGTGCTCGCGGCGGTCCCGCCGGTCATCTCCAGTCTTGTCGACACCGTCGTCGCCACCGTGACGGGCGGCGGCCTGCCCAAGCCGAACGTCCCCGGGCTGCCCAAAGCGCCCGCGGCGGGCCTCCCGCAGACGCCCGCGGCGGATCTCCCGCAGACGCCCGCGGCCTGAGTCCGCTCCCGCCCGTCGTTCCGGACGCTGTCCGGCGCGGCGGGCTTCTCTTTGCGTGCCGTCAACCACCGCCATAAACAGGCCGGTCGATATGAGGATGAGACGCCTTCTTCATTCGTCCTCCATTCGGCCTTCATTCGAGTGGGTTCCCGGAAGTTTCAGGGCCAGGGGTTTCCGTACCGGGCCGTGCTCGTTAGTCCCGGTGAAGAGAGACGACAGGCAGACGAATGCCTGAACGGTGCTCGCCAAAGGCGACGCGCGTCGCCAAAGAAAGGAACATGATGAAGGCCCTGAAGGCTGCCGCTGTCCTCGCCGGTTCGATCGCCGTCGCCGGAACCGCCGCGCCCGCGTTCGCCGACAGCCTGACGCCCACCAGCCTGAACGGTGGTCTCGACGCCCTCACCAGCCAGTCGCTGCTCGACACCAAGCCGGTGGGCACGAACATGCTCGACACCGAGAACCCCAACTCCGTCGCCAACACGGTCATGGACACGGTGGAGGGCCTGAACTCCGCAGGCGGCCCCAGCGAGCTCCTCGGCGGCCTCCCCCTCGCCAAGTAGTGGGTCGACGGTCGCCCGAGGTCGCCCGAGGTCGCCCGAGGTCGCCCGAGATCGCCCGAGATCGCCCGAGGCCGTGCAAGGGCCGGTCATCTCCGCCACGAACCGGCCCTTCGGAGCACCCGTCACCGGAGCCGACCGGGTGACCCCTTCGTGTGATGGCGCGCCCCCGCTGGGCCAGTCGGGTGACAACCGGACCGGGCTCGTCCGCCCGCGTCGCTACGGTTCCCCCCATGACCACAACTTCCAGCGAAGAGCGCCCCTTTCAACCGGCCGACCTGGGCACCCTGGCTGTTCTCGCCTGGAGCGGCGAGCACCCCGATGACGAGAAGGACATGCCCTTCCTGCTGGCCTACTCCCTCGGTGACACCGAGGGCGGCCCGGAAGCCACGGCCGAAGCGATGCGCACCCTTCTCGACGACGCGGGCCTGCCCATCGGCGGCCCCCTCGTCGACGGCGCACGCCACCCCTCCCTGCCGGTGACCCTCCTCGTCCAAGGCGACCAGGCCGTCGTCAACATGCCGCACCTGAACGCCCAGTGCGTGGTGCCGCCCGAGTGGCTCGCCGCCGTCAAGCTGCGCGGTCACGCCTACTTCCTGGCCACCACGCGCGCGTGGCCCGAGGCCAAGCCCGGCGAGCCCGTGCCGAAAGAGACCCTCGGCGAGTTCGCCGCCGACGAGGAGACCCTCCTCAACGCCACGCACTGCCTGCTGCCCGCGCGCAGCCTGCGCTGATGCGCCGCACCACCGAACTGCCGCACCGGGTGCCACCGCAGGCCGCCGGCCCGTCCGGTGCGGCCGCCGCCCCGCCCCCCGAGGCCGTCGCCCGCGAGCAGCGGTCGGGCAGGCCGCTCGGGCTGCTCCTGGTGCTCACCGGCGCAGCCGGGCTGCTTGCGGCGTGGGTCATCACCCTCGACAAGCTCAAGCTGATGGCGAACCCGGACTTCGTGCCCGGGTGCAGCCTCAATCCGGTGGTCGCCTGCGGCAACATCATGAAGAGCGAGCAGGCGGCGGCATTCGGCTTTCCCAATCCGCTGCTCGGGCTCGTCGCGTACGCCGTCGTGATCTGTGTCGGCGCGGGCCTGATCGGCGGCGCACGCCATCCCCGCTGGTACTGGCTGACCTTCAACGCGGGCACCGCATTCGGCGTCGCGTTCTGCGGCTGGCTGCAATTCCAGTCCCTCTACCGCATCAATTCCCTCTGCCTGTGGTGCTGTCTGGCCTGGGCCGCCACCACCCTCATGTTCTGGTACGTGACGGCACACAATGTGCGGTCCGGATTCCTGCCGGCCCCCCGCGCTCTGCGCACCTTCCTGGGGGAGTTCACCTGGGTGCTTCCCTTCGCGCATCTGGGTGGCGTCGGCATGTTGATCCTGACGCGCTGGTGGGACTTCTGGACCGGATGAAGAAGCGCCTCACCGACCGTGTGACCCGTCGGCACCTCATCGGGACGGCGGCCGCCGCGGTCGTCGCCGCCGCGGGCATTGTCCGGTCCGTACCGGACCCGCCGGGGCCTGCCGCTCCCGTGCCTGCCGCTCCCGTACCGGACCCGCCCGTGCCGGGCCCGGCGGGCGCGTCCGGGGGCGTGCCGTTCGACGAGATGTACCGGGGCCGGCATCTCCAGGGCAGGCCGGTGCCCGAGCCGCCGGGCGGGCCGGCCGGGCATGACTCCGCAGGCTGGCACGTCACCGTCGACGGCCGGCGGCTCGGGCTGATGCGCCGCGCGGACGGCAGCTACCTGAGCATGGTGGACCACTACGAGTCGTACGCGACGCCGCTGGCCGCGACCCGCGCGGCCGTCGACGAACTCGGCCCACTCCAGGCCCTGAGCGGCCTCGGCCACTGAGCCGGACACCAGGCCCCTGAACGCGGAAGGGACGGACATGGCCCACACCCGCAGGAACCAGCGAAGCCTCGGCCGGGCAGAGCGGCGCCGCTTCGTCGACGCGGTGCTGAAACTCAAACGCCGCGGTGAGTACGACGAATTCGTCCGTATGCACATCGACTTCTACGTGTCGGACGGCGATAAGGAACTCAGGGTCGCCCATATGACCCCCTCGTTCTTTCCCTGGCACCGGCGTTTCCTGCTCGAATTCGAGCGGGCGCTGCAACGCCTCGACGCCGGCGTCGCCGTCCCCTACTGGGACTGGACGAAGGACCGCAGCCCGGCCGCCTCGCTGTGGGGCGCGGATCTGATGGGCGGGAACGGGCGGCGGGAGGACCGACAGGTCACGACGGGCCCGTTCGCGTACAAGAGCGGGCACTGGACCATCAAGGAGTCGGTCACCGACGGGGAGTTCCTGACGCGTGACCTCGGCCGCTCCAAGGAGCCGATCGGCCTGCCCACCGCGCGGGACGTGGAGCACGCCATGGCCGACCCCCTCTACGACGCACCGCCGTGGGACTCCACGTCTCCGGAGGGCTTCCGCAACAAACTGGAGGGCTGGACGTCGGCGCGGGGCCCGGAGCGGTGGCAGAACCACAACCGCGTCCACCGCTGGGTCGGCGGCCACATGCTGGGCGGCGCCTCGGTGAACGATCCCGTCTTCTGGCTCAACCACGCCTTCGTGGACCTGCTGTGGGACCGGTGGCAGCGCCGCCACCCCGGCTCCGCCCGCTATCTGCCCGAGCGGCCGCCGGGCCTCGGTTCGTCCCAGTACCGGCGCATCGTGGCCCGCGGCGAGCCGATGCCGCCGTGGGACGTCCCCCCGGACAAGCTGCTGGGGCACAAGGGGCTCTACGCGTACGGGGCGTAGGCCGGGCAGGGCGCGGGCCGGACGGGGTGTGGGCCGGGCGTGGTGTGGGCCGGACATGGCGAAGCCCCCGGCGGAACGCGCGGCGGGGGCTTCGTCAGCGTGCTTCGTCAGTCTGTTTCGTCAGCCTGTTTCGTCAGCGGGTTGGTCAGCCGCCGTAGCCGGAGCCGCCGTTGTGGCCGCCGTTGTGACCGTTGTGGCCGCCCTTGTGCTCACCGTTGTCGGCGCACTTGTTGCCGAAGGTGGGGTTCAGCAGGCCGATGATGTCGACGGTGTTGCCGCAGACGTTCACCGGGACGTTGAGCGGGACCTGGAGCAGGTTGCCCGAGATCACACCGGGGGAGCCGACGGCGGCACCCTCCGCACCCGCGTCCGCCATGGCCATGCCGGAGCCGCCGAGGACGACTGCGCCGGTGCTGAGGGTGACGGCGGCTGCCTTCGCGATGCGAGACATCACGTTCTCCTTTGATTTTGAAATAGAGCGGCTGCCCACACGCAACCGCATTTCCTCTAACGGCCGACGTCAACGCGAGGTCACGGCTCGGAAGTGCGACGGGATCATGCCGAACTTGATTTCCGTGGCAAGTGCCAGATTTTCTTTCGGCATTCCGATGCGGGGCCGTCGGGTCATCGCCGGTTGCGGCGTTGTCGATATGTGGGACTAATAGGCCGGCCGGGTGGCGGTACCCGTGACCTTCGGACGGCTCGAGCGGTTCTGAAAACATGACATCAGCACGACGACTCATCGCCGCCGTCTCGATGGCCGCCGGTGCGGCGGCTCTGGCCGCGCCGACAGCCCAGGCCTCCACCCCCACCGACGACACGGGGAAGCTCTCGGTGCTCCGCACCATCGACGGCATCGCCAGGGACGGCATGCCCGAGGACCAGGCCCGCCAGCTGCCGACCGTCGAGAGCCAGCTCCGCGGCATCGAGCAGCTCAACCAGTTGAACCAGCTGAACCAGATCACGGGCCTGGTGGCCCCCCTGACGAACCTCGTGCCCGGCATTCAGTAGAGACCGGCGGCGGGCGGCCGGCGGACGGTCCAAGGGCCGTCAGAGCAGCCGCACCCCGCGACTGGCCAGATAGCTCACCGGATCGATGTCCGAACCGTATGCGCGGCGGACCCGTACCTCCAGGTGGAGGTGCGGGCCCGTGGCACGCCCGGTGGCCCCGCTCCTGCCGAGGAGGTCACCGGCTGCGACGTCGGCTCCCTGGCGCACCGAGATGCTCGACAGGTGGGCCACGAGGGAGTAGTGGCCGTCCGGCATCCGCACCGTCACGGCGTTGCCGTACGCGCCCGACCACCGGGCGACGAGGACGACGCCCCCGCCCACGGCGTAGACCGGTGTTCCCTGCGGAACGGCGAGGTCGATGCCCGTGTGGTGTCCGGCGAGCCAGTTGCCGCGTACTCCGTAGGGCGCACTCACCCGGAATCCGCGGCGCAGGGGCTTCGCGTACTCCTGCGGCGGTCCTTCCGGAAGCCCACGGTGCTCGTCGGCGCCGAGACGGTCGTCCGCCTCCGCCAGGAACGCCTCGAACTCGGCGTCGTACTCGCCGGAGCAGACGTGATCCGGATCGTGGTGGTCCGGATCGTGGTGGTCCGATGCGTGGTGGTCCGATGCGTTGTGGTCCGGCCGGGCGACGGCGCGGGACGCTGTCAGCGGTACAGAACCGCCGACCAGCAGCGCCGCGGCGGCACCCAGAACGCGGCGCCGTGGTGTGGCCGCTTCTGCCGCGCTCGCTATGTCGTGTTCCATGTCCGTCAGCTCACTGGTGCCGGGCCCGGACCGCATCTCGGGTGAGCCGCCTGGCGTAGGGAGCCGGTCACGCCGGCGGGGTGATCCCTCCGTCCGTGCTGCGCTCGGCGGGTGGCGGCCAGTGGGGGCGCGCGGGTTCCGGGAGGGACCGCAGGGCCTGGCCGACCGAGGTGTGCGACGAGAACAGGGCCGTGCTCCCGCTGTGTTCGAGCAGCGCGGCGAGGCGGCGGCCCACGCCCGCGAGCATCAGGTCGCCGGCCCGCCGCCGCAGGAGCCAGTGCAGTGCGAGCAGGCAGTTCAGGCCGCGGGAGTCGCAGAAGGTCAGGGCGGTCACGTCGAGGACAATGTGGCGCCGGCCCGCGTCGACGGCGCCGGCCAGGGTGTCCATGAAGAACTTCTCGGATGCCTGGTCGAGCTCGCCGCTGAGCCGCACCACGGCACAGACGTCGGATTGGGCGAGGCCCGCAATGGACAGACGGTGGGACGGCATGCCCATCACACCTCCAGGGCCGTCGGGGTGCACCGGTCCGGCGGCAGATCCGGACCGGCTCGGAGATCCGCACTCCGGGTATACAGGATCGGCGGGGAGACGTCAGCCCGCACGGGCCAAGTCACAGCCGGCACCGGACGCACTCGGCCGTCCGACCGGAACGGACAATTCACCCGTCCGTCCGGCAGCGGGAAATGCCCTGGCCGCCCCGCCCGCGCTTACGTTGGTGCTCCCCGGCCCTCTCCCGTCGATCAGGCCGAAGACCTTGCAGGAGCGCGCGTGAAGATCGATTGCGTCGGTGGCGGCCCTGCCTCCCTCTACCTGGCCGTTCTGATCAAACTCCAGCAGCCGGATCACGAGGTCACGGTCCACGAGCGGCGCCCGGCCGGTGCCCGCCACGGCTGGGGCGTGACGTACTGGCCCGACCTCCTGGAGGACCTGTACGCCCACGACCCCGAGAGCGCACGGCTCATCGAGGAGCAGTCCGTGCGCTGGCAGGGCGGATTCGCCCATGTCGGTGACCGGACCACCGCGCACGACGGCGACCCGGGGCACGCCATCGCCCGGCACCGGCTGCGGACCGTCCTGGCCGACCGGGCCCGGTCCCTGGGCGTACGGCTGGAGTTCGGCAAGGAGATCGGCAGCAGTACGGACCTGCCCGACGCCCACCTGGTCGTCGCCGGTGACGGGGCGCACAGCAGGCTCCGCACGGAACACGCCGCGCCGCTCGGCACGCGGGTGACCACGGGCGCCAACCGCTTCATCTGGCTCGGCACGACCCGCGTCCTCACCGCGTTCACCTTCGCCTTCGTCGAGACCGAACACGGCTGGATCTGGTGCTACGCCTACGGCTTCAGCGCCGAGCACAGCACCTGCGTCGTCGAGTGCTCCGCCGCGACCTGGGCGGCGCTGGGCTTCGACCGGCTCGACCGCTCCGAGGCCCTGCGCCTGCTGGAGAAACTCTTCGCGGACCTCCTCGAAGGCCACGAGCTGCTCGACGGCCGTGGGTCGCCCGACGGCCGTGAGTCGCCCGGTCGCGGGAACCCCGAGAGCCATGGGAGCCGTGAGAGCCATGGGAGCCATGGGAGCCGTGAGAGTCCCGCCCAGTGGCAGGCCTTCCCCACCGTCACCAACGCGTCCTGGTCGTACGGCAATCTCGCGCTGATCGGCGACGCCGCACACACCACGCACTACTCCATCGGGGCCGGCACCACGCTCGCCCTGCGCGACGCGATGAGCCTGGCCCGTGCGCTGCGGACCGCCACCGCTCCGTCGGAGCTCCCCGCCGCCCTGGCCGCGTACGAACGCGAACGCAAGCAGGCCCTGCTCTCGGTGCAGAGCGCCGCCCGGCACAGCGCCCAGTGGTACGAGAACCTGCCCCGCTACATGGGCCTGGAGCCGCACCAGATGTTCGCGCTGCTCGGCCAGCGCCACTCGCCGCTCCTGCCCCACGTGCCGCCGCAGCTCTACTTCCACGTGGACCGGGCCGTCGGCCGCCTCCAGGTCCTGCGCTGGCTCAAGCAGCGCCTGGGGCCCCGCCTGGCCCGCACGCTGCAGAGCCGCCACGGGGCGGAGCGCAGCGGTTCTCGGACGGGCTAGACGTGACGTCCGGCAGCAGCACGCGGGCCCGGGCCAGGGCGAGGGAGCTGTCGTCGGTGTGGGACAGGACGCACACCTCGGGGATGCTCTCGATCCGGGCGATCAGGTCCTTCGCGTGCCGTCGCCCGACCAGCACCAGCACCAGCACCAGCACCAGCACGGTAAGCACACTCCCCATCCTCCTCCCGGCCCCGCACGTGTCCTGAGCGAGCGGCCGGAGGAGGACCGACACAGGCTGGTGCGTCAGGCGGTGGCGGCGTCCGTGCTGGTCCGTACGGAGTCAAGGCCGGTGTCGACCACGGACAGGGCGATCTTGCCCGCGTCCATCACCTGCTGGCCCTTCTCGGTCGGGTCCATCAGGGTCTCGCCGACCACCCGGCCGACGTTGCCCTTCCCCTCTTCGGCCGGGGGAGCGGCGGCGTGAGCGGGTGCGGTCGCGGCGACAGCGGCGGCGGCCAGGGTCAGAGTGGTGAGCAAGCGCTTCGAGTTGTTCATGGTCTCTCAAACGGCGGAGAGCGCCGGAGGGTGCGCCGACACCCCCGGTAACCCGGGCAATTCCGCCGTCCGAGCGATCCGCACCCGAAAGGATCATCACCGTGGGGTTGCACAAGGTGTCCGCCGGGACCCGGCAGGCGTACGACGACGTCTACAGCACGCCGATCAGCGCGCGCGGTCTGGCCGCGCACCGCGTCCCCGAGCACAGCTCCGACCCGCGCGCGGTGGCCGCGATGGTCGAGGACGAACTGGCGCTCGACGGCAACTCGTCGCAGAACCTGGCCACGTTCTGCACGACGTGGGCGGAGCCCGAGGTGCACCGCCTCATGGACGCGTGCATGGACAAGAACATGGTCGACAAGGACGAGTACCCGCAGACCGCGGAGATCGAGTCCCGCTGCGTGCACATGCTCGCCGACCTGTGGAACTCGCCCGAGGGGCGGACCACCATGGGCTGTTCCACCACCGGGTCCAGCGAGGCGGGCATGCTCGGCGGCCTCGCCCTCAAGTGGCGCTGGCGCGAGGCGCGCAGGGCGGCGGGCAAGCCGGCGGACCGGCCCAACCTCGTCTGCGGCCCCGTCCAGGTCTGCTGGGAGAAGTTCGCCCGCTACTTCGACGTGGAGCTGCGCCAGATTCCGCTGGAGCCCGGCGCGACGGGCCTGCGCCCGCACCAGCTCCGCCAGTACGTCGACGAGAACACCATCGGCGTCGTCGCGATCCTCGGCGTCACCTTCACCTGCGACTACGAGCCCGTCGCGGAGATCGCCGCCGAGCTCGACGCGATCCAGGCGGACACCGGCCTCGACGTGCCTGTCCACGTGGACGCGGCGAGCGGCGGCTTCGTGGCGCCCTTCCTCCAGCCGGACCTGGTCTGGGACTTCCGCGTGGAGAGGGTCGTCTCCATCAACTCCTCGGGCCACAAGTACGGCATGGCGCCGCTCGGCGTCGGCTGGATCGTCTGGCGCTCGGCGGACCACCTCCCGGAGGACCTGGTCTTCCGCGTCGACTACCTGGGCGGCGACATGCCGACCTTCGCCCTCAACTTCTCCCGTCCCGGCGGCGAGATCGTCGCGCAGTACTACACGCTGCTGCGGCTCGGCCGCGACGGCTACCGCAAGGTGTACGAGGCGTGTGCGGCGAGCGCGCGGGCGCTGGCCGACGAGGTCGCGGGCATGGGCCCCTTCACGCTCCTCTACGACGGCCGCGGCGCGCTCCCCGCGGTGTCCTGGACGCTCACCGATCCGACGACCGGGTTCACGCTGTACGACCTGACGGAGCAGCTGCGTACGCGCGGCTGGCAGGTTCCGGCGTACCCGCTGCCTCCGGAGCGCCACGAGACGGTGATCCAGCGGGTCCTGGTACGGCACGGCATCGGGCACGACAAGATCATGCTGCTGGCGAGGGACCTGCGGGCGGCCGTGGAGCGGCTGTCGGGCGGGTCGACCGGCGCACCGGAGAGCGCGGCGTTCCACCACTGAGGGACGGTGGCGCCATCCGGTGCGTCGTCCCTCCGGTGTGTCGTCCCTCCGGTGCGCCGCCCGTCGTACACGTCGTCTCTCAGAAGTGCATCATCGACATCAGTTCCGGGCTGCGCAGGCCGGTCGGCGTCTCCGGGAGGCGCCGGCCCTGCTGCATCCAGCCCGCGTGCTCCGCGGCGGCGACGGCGTCCGCCTCGGCCTCGTCCGCCGCGACGTTGAGCGTCTCGTCCGCGCCGAGTGCGTCCCGGCCCGCCGCGGTCGCGGCGGCCTGCGAGGCCTTGAGGGCGGCGCGGCAGGCGGTGGCGGCGGGCTCGCTGTCGCCGTCGTGCAGCCGGGCCATCTGGGCGGCCTGCGCGGCGGCGGCCGCGGCGTTGCGCGCGCAGCGGGAGTCCGCCGCGGGGTCGGGGGCGCTCTCGGAGAGCACGGCGAGGGCCTGGGCGGAGACGCGGGCCGCGTGGGCGGTCTTCCAGGAGGTGTTCTGCTCGGCGCCGTGCTGTTCGACGTAGTGGTGGATCGCGGCGGTGCGGAGGGCGGCGCTCTTGGCGCGTGCGGCGTGCCCGGTCCGCAGGGACGCGTGTCCGGTCCGCAGGGACGTGTGTCCAGCCTGTACGGGCGGTTCGGGGCCCGCGGCGAGGGGCGCGTCGGGCTCCGCTCCGGGGGAGACCTCTTCTTCGTGGGTGCGGTCGCTCATCGTCATCTCCTCGTCCGCGGGGTGGGCGGTGCCGGGTGACGGGCAGGGTGGCAGCTACGGCGGCAACAGGCCATACGCGTGCGGTACTTCGCCCGTGGACGGGCGGCTCGCGGTCAGACGAGGATGCCGAGGGCCGAGTCGAGTGACCACGTCTGCCAGCTCCAGGTGAAGAAGGCGACCAGTGAGGCCAGCGCCATCATGAGGTTCTGGCCCTGTTCGGCCCAGTCATGGATCATCAGGACCAGGTAGATCAGGTTGAGGACGAGTCCGCCGACGAGCGCGATCGGCGTGAGGAAGCCGAGGATCAGGCCGAGGCCGAGGGCCAGTTCGGCGTAGGCGACGACGTACGCCATCAGGCGGGGCCGGGGCTTCACCATGGTGTCGAACCCCTTGCGCACGACCGGCCACCGGTGTTTCTCGGCGATCCCCGCCGCCCAGCCGATCCCTCCGCCTCCAAACCACTCCTTCTTGTCCTTGTGGCGCCAGCTCTCCAGCCACCACAGGCCGATCCCGATCCGGAGTACGGCCACCCACTCGGCTCCGCCGAGCCAGATCGTCTGCATCGCGCGCCCTCCCGAGGCCGCCGCCATCAACTGACGGGGCGTCAGTTCAGCGGATCGGGTCGGAACGCGCAAGGGGCCCAGTTGCGGGCGGGCGCTTGCCGTCACCCATGGGAGGCCATAACCTCGGTTCGATGGAATCTGATGGAGCGTCAGATTTGGGTCGGGGAAACCGGCAGGCAGTAGGGGGCACAACAGTGGTCAGCAGCGAGGTCGGCACCAAGGAACTCCCCCGGGTCATCAGCGTGGACGACCACGTGATCGAGCCCGCGCACCTCTTCGAGAAGTGGCTCCCCGCCAAGTACCGCGACCGGGGCCCGAAGCCCTTCACGGCCGGCATCGGCGAGCTGGAGTACATCGGCGGCAAGTACAAATTCACGACGGACCCGGCGGGCCAGATCACCGACTGGTGGGAGTACGAGGGCAACATCTTCCCGTACAAGCGCATCATCGCGGCCGTCGGCTTCTCGCGCGACGAGATGACGCTGGACGGCATCACCCGCGAGCAGATGCGCAAGGGCTGCTGGGACCCGCAGGCCCGCCTCGCCGACATGGACCTCAACCACGTCGAGGCGTCCCTCTGCTTCCCGACCTTCCCCCGCTTCTGCGGGCAGACCTTCTCCGAGGCCAAGGACAAGGAGGTCGGCCTCGCCTGCGTCCGGGCGTACAACGACTGGATGGTCGAGGAGTGGTGCGGCGACAGCGGCGGCCGGCTGATCCCGCTCTGCCTGATCCCGCTCTGGGACGTGGACCTCGCCGTCGCCGAGATCAGGCGCAACGCCGCCCGCGGGGTGCGGGCCGTCACCTTCAGCGAGATCCCGACGTATCTGGGTCTGCCGTCGATCCACTCCGGATACTGGGACCCGTTCTTCGCGGCCTGCGAGGAGACCGGGACCGTCGTGAACATGCACATCGGCTCGTCGTCCCAGATGCCGGCCGCGTCCCCCGACGCGCCGCCCGCGGTGCAGGCGTCGCTCTCCTTCAACAACGCGATGGCGTCGATGATGGACTTCCTCTTCAGCGGCGTCCTGGTGAAGTTCCCGCGGCTGAAACTCGCGTACAGCGAAGGGCAGATGGGCTGGATTCCGTACGCCCTGGAGCGCGCCGACGACGTGTGGGAGGAGCACAGGGCCTGGGGCGGCGTGAAGGACCTGATCCCGGAGCCGCCCTCCACGTACTACTACCGGCAGATCTTCTGCTGCTTCTTCCGCGACAAGCACGGCATCGAGGCGATCGAGACGGTGGGCGTCGACAACGCCACCTTCGAGACCGACTACCCGCACGTCGACTCGACCTGGCCGCACACCAAGGAGGTCGCGGCCGATCACGTCGGCCACCTGCCGGCCGAGATCCAGTACAAACTGCTGCGCGGGAACGCGATCCGCATGCTGGACCTGCCGTTCGACCGGACCGGCAGGTAGGCGGCGACCGGGGGGCGGATACGGTTCATTCGACCGCGACGGAGAGGCGATCGGATGAGCACCCCCCACATGAGCGCGTCCCGCACGAGCACCCCCCTTTCGGAGACCCTCGTCACGCTCGGGCGCCGGTACGTGCGTGACGCGCCCGGCACCCTCGGCAAAGCGGCACTCGCGGCGAAGTTCCTGAACCCACACCTCCGCGAGAACCCTCGCCGACGGGTGGTCGAAGCCATGTTCGGGGCCAGATTCGCCGTCGACACCCAGGACCTCATCCAGCGGTACATCTACCTGTACGGGGCCTGGGAACCGCACATGATGCGCTGGCTCGCGACCCGGCTCGGGCCCGGGGACGTCTTCGTCGACGTCGGCGCCAACATCGGCTTCCTGAGCGTCTACGGCTCCCGGCTGGTGGGGCGTACGGGGCGGGTGGTGTCGATCGAGGCGTCCCCCGTCTTCCACGAGCGGGTGCTCCGGCACGCCGGGCTCAACAGGTGCGACAACATCCGCGCGGTCAACGCCGCGGTCTCGGACAGCCACAAGACGCTCACCTTCGTCCTCGCGAGCTCACGCAACATGGGCGCGAACAGCATCGTGCCCTGGGACGGGCCGGCGGAGTCCACCTTCGAGACGCAGGCGTGCCCGCTGCCCGAGCTCCTCGAGACCGACGAGATCGCACGGGCCCGGGTGATCAAGATCGATGTGGAGGGCGCGGAAGGCGGCGTCGTCCGCGGGCTCGCCCCGATGCTCGGCGAGCTCCGTCCCGACGCGGAGATCACCGTGGAGGTGACTCCGGAGCGCATGGAGCAACTCGGCGACTCCGTGGACGAGTTGCTGGACACGATGCGCGCCCATGGTTTCCACACGTACCGCCTGGCCAACGACTACGCGCCCGAGAGCTACCCGAGCGCCCTGCGCAGGCCCGAACCCCCCGTGCGGATGCGCGGACCGGTCACCGGTGAGAGCGACCTGATCTTCTCCCGGACCGACGCCGAGACGCTGGTCTGAACGGGAGCCCGAACGGAAGGGGTTGGACGGAAGGTTCTGGACGGACGGGGTTGACCTTGCCCCTGCGTCAGGGTTGGAACCTGATCGCATGACGAACGACAGCATCACGAACGACAACACCCCCTCGGTCCTGCCCGCGCCGCCGGTCGGGGGGTTCCAGGAGATCGACGGCCGCCGCCTCTACGTGCACCGGTCGGGCAGTGGCGGACCGGCCGTGGTGTTCCTGCCGGGCGCGAGCGCGGTCGGCCTCGACTACTTCGGCGTACAACAGGAGGTCTCGCAGTTCACCACGGCCGTCGTGTACGACCGTGGGGGCACGGGCTACAGCGACCCCCTGCCGCTGCCCCGCTCCGCCACCGCGGTCGCCACGGAACTCCACGAGCTGCTGCGCGCCCAGCACATCCCCGGCCCCTACGTCCTCGCGGCGCACTCCCTCGGCGGCTTCTACGCGCACCGGTTCGCGCAGCTGTATCCGGAGGACGTGGCCGGTCTCGTCTGGATGGACGCCCTCCACCGCGACTGGGACGACGTCATGCCGCCCGAGGCGAGGCTGGCCGCGGTCGAGCGGATGGGGCCCGACCGGGCGCAGTTGGAGCGGATGCGCCCGGCGATGAACGAGATGAGGGCCGAGTTGCTCGCGGAGTACCCGGAGCACGTGCGCGAGGCGCTGATCGACGCCAAGGGAAGTGACGCGTGGACCCGCGCGGGCCTCGCCGAGCGCACCGGGCTGGCCGCCGTCGCCACCGAACTGCGGGCCGGCCCCGGCGTTCCCGACGTCCCGGTGGTCGCCCTCACCGTGGTGGGCACCGACCCGGCTCAGAAGACTCTGACGACGGACAGGACGCTGCGGGAGATGCTCGACGGCAGGACGAAGCTGGACGCGGCCCTGGTGAGCGCCGTCTCGCACGGGGAACAGCGCGTCATCTCCGACACGGCCCACCACCGGCTCTGCTTCGACCGCCCCGACGCGGTGGTCCGGGCGATCCGGGACGTGCTGGCCCGCGCGGCAGGCTTCTAGACTCGACGCGACCATGTCGTACGACGACGAAGAGCTGAGGGGGACGGTGCTCACGATCGGACGGCTCGCCGCCACCGCGGGCGTGACCGTGCGCACCGTTCGCCACTACCACCACGTCGGCCTGCTGCCCGAGCCCGAGCGCGACGCCTCCGGCTACCGCCGCTACAGCGCGCAGGCGGCGGTGGACCTCATCCGGATCAGGACCCTCGCCGACGCCGGGGTGCCACTGGCCCGTATCGACGCGCTGCTGCACGCGCGGCCCGCCGAGTTCGCGGCGGCCGTCAGCGACATCGACGCCGAACTGCGGCGCAGGATCGACGAGCTCACGGAGTACCGCCGCCGGATCACCGAACTGGACAGCGGCGAAAGCCTCGTCCTGCCGCCCGAGGTGGTCGCCATCCTGAACCGGATGCGCGACCTCGGCGTCAGCGAGCGGAGAGTGCGGCTCGAACGCGACGCGTGGATTCTGATGCGGGCCCTGGACCCGCACGTCGTGCCGGAGCGGCTCCGGGACAAGAACGCCGCCCTCGACGACCCCGAGACGGTGCGCCTGTATCTCGCCTGCGACCGGTCCGTCGACTGGGACGTGCACGATCCGCGTCTGGACCGGCTCATCGACGACCTGGACGCCTGGGAGATCGCGCACGAACGGGATGGACAGGATGAACGGGGCGAACGGGGCGAACGGGGTGAACGGGGCGAACGGGGTGGCGCCCGGCCTGGGCACGTGCGGCTGGTCTCGTCCCGGATCTCCGAGGCGTCACCGGCCTGGCAGCGCATCGTCGAGACGCTCGACCACCGCGCCGAACAGCGCAGGGCCGCCGGACGCGACAGCTGAGAGGGCATGGCCGGGGGGGGAGGAGGGAAGGGGCGGGCGGCCGGCTGTTCAGCCGGCGGTGCCCGAAAAGCGCCACCCGTACGTGGCGAGCGCCCTGGCCCGCGCCTCCACCACCGCCATCCGCGCGGCCCGCTCACCCGTGTCGACATGGGCGCTCTGGCCGGTCGCCTGGCCCTCCCACTTCCGGTAGAAGAGGCCCACCTCGGACGAGAACCAGCCGCGGGCCACGGCGTTGAGCGCCAGCAGGAGCCCCGTGTCCTCGGAGGCTGGCAGCGCCATCCAGCCGCCCAAGGCGACGAGCAGGTCACGGCGGACGAAGAGCGTCGCGGGATGGACCGGCGCCCGGTAGTCGTGCTCCGCCCAGTGGTCGAGCACCGTGCCGCGCTCGACGGGCCCGTGCTCCGGATCGCCGGGGAACCCGGCCGTGGAGCCGTCGGGGAGCAGGTCGAGGGCCCGTGAGGTGGCCCACCCGATGGCCGGGTCCGCCTCGAGCGCCGCGAGGTCGCGGGCCAGCGCGCCGGGAGCGAGCCGGTCGTCGGCGTCCAGGACCTTCACGTACTCGCCGTCGGCGTGCGCGAGAGCCATGGTCCGCGCGACCCCCGGGCCGCCGGGCCGCCCCTGGCGGAACGTCACGCGCTCGTCGTCCGGGACATGCGGCGCGACCTGGTCGCCCCTGCCGTCCTCCTGGATGAGCCAGTGCCACTCCCACCCCGCCGGGAGCTCCTGCCGGCGGAGCGACTCGTAGGCGTCCGGCAGGAACGGGGCCGAGGGAGCGTGCACGGCGGTGACGATGATGACGCGCCGACGCACGCTGCGGCGGAAGTCGTCCGCGATCTCCTCGTATGCCTTGGGCGCCTGGCTCACCATGGGCCACACCCTACGACTCCTAAAGAGGAGCCACTGAGCGTCAAGAAGTTTCGGTACGAAACGATCTCGCGTTCTAAATCCTGAACGCCCGAACGGGCATCGCGTATGCCCGAATAGCGCCCGGTAATTGGATGCGCTGCGGAGGGTGATCCCCGAGGTCACGGGGGTGTCCGGACATGGAAGGGCCCGACCGCTGGCGACGGGGGATGCACCAGCGATCGGGCTCTGCGGACAACAGTAACAAGGCTTATTGCGCGGCGGGAGTCAACTCTGCGACCAAAGTATGGAGTTGTGATCGGGATCACGTCGGCTGATTCGTGCGGGACGGCGGGATTCACGCCAGGACAACGGGATTCGAGCCAGCGGAACGTTTAACAGGAGAGCGAACGGGTGCGCAAACGTGAGGAGTGGAGGGGAGAAACAGTCGGCCGTTACTCGTCGCACGGCGGGTCGTACGAGAGGCGGGGCAGATACTCATCCCATTTCTCCCGCGTCAGAACACCCCGCGTGGTCGCGCAAATACGGCGTACGGCGTCATCCGTGTCCAGGTCCCACAGCCGTACCGTGTCGGTGCCGCTCGACACCCCGATCATGTGGCTCTGCGGGCTGAACGTCAGGAAACTGCCCGTCTTGGCGTTGGGGCTCATCGACTGGCCGATGGGCGAGACCTCCGAGGGGTCGTCGACGTCCCAGAGCCGCACCGTGTTGTCGTTGCCGCCGGTCGCCAGGATCTGGCCGTCCGCGCTGAACGTCACCGACACGACCGCATCGGTGTGCCCGGTCAGCGGCGCGGCGAGCCGCGCGGGCCTGCGGGGGTCGCTGATGTCCCAGAGCCGGACCGTACCGTCGTCGCTGCCGCTGGCCAGGGTGCGGCCGTCCGGGCTGTGGACGATCTGGTTGACCGGGCCCTGATGCCCCTTGAGAGGCTTGCCGAGCGGAGTGGCGCGACGCGGGTCGGTCACCTCCCAGAGCCGGACGGTGCCGTCCGCGCTGCCGCTGACCAGCGTCCGGCCGTCGTTGCCGAACTCGAGGGAGTTGACGTACCCCTGATGGCCGGTGAGCGGCGGGCCGAGCCTGCGCGGGCGCGACGGCGAGCGGACGTCCCACAGCTGGATGGTGCGGTCGGTCTGGGGAGTCGCCAGCGTGCGCCCGTCGGGGCTGAAGGCGAGCGCCGCCGCGAACCGCGTGCGCAGCGCGATCGGCGGCCCGTGCGGGACGGGGCGCCCGGGATCGGCGACGTTCCACAGCCGCACCGCGTGGTTTCCCGTGAGCACCGCGAGGGTGCGGCCGTCGGGGGAGAAGACCGGCGAGCGGACGTTGCCCTCCCCGGGCCGGAACGGCTCGCCCAGCGCCACCGGCCGGTCCGGACGCCGCACGTTCCACAGCCGGACCTTCTCGTCCCGGCCGGCCGTCGCGAGCACCTTCCCGTCGGGACGGAACGCCCCGATACGTCCGAGCATGTCCGCCGTCGAGACCGACCAGAGCCGGACCTTGTTGTCGCCGGTCCCGGTGGCGAGCGTCCGCCCGTCCGGGCTGAACCCCAGCGCGTACATCTCCCCGCTGCTGCCCGCGAGAGGCTCGCCGACCTGCGAGGGATGCGCCGGATCGCGGACGTTCCACAGACTCGCCGTGCTGTCCGCGCTGGCCGCCGCGAGCATCGTGCCCGCCCGGTTGAAGGCCACGGACCACAGCGGACCGGTGTGGCCGGTGAGCGGCGTGCCGAGCGCCTTGCCGCGGCGGGGGTCCCTGACATCCCAGAGCCGGATGGTGCTGTCCGAGCCGCCGCTGGCGAGAGTGGAGCCGTCGGGGCTGAACGCCACGGAGTGCACCGTGCCGGCGTGCCCGCGCAGCACCTTGCCGATGGGCTCGGGGCGGCGCGGATCATCGGTGTCCCACAGCCTGATCACGCCGTTGTCGCCACCGGCCGCCAGCGTCCGCCCGTCGGGACCGAACGCCACGGAACGCACGGCGGCGGTGTGGCCGGTCAGCTTGGCGAGCGCCTTCGGCCGGGCCGGCTCGTCCACGTCCCACAGGCGTACGGCGTGATCCTCGTTGGCGGCGGCCAGGGTGCGCCCGTCCGGGCTGAAGGCGAGCAGGTAGATCGTGCCGCCGCGCCCGGGCACGGGCTGGCCGAGGAGCCGCGGGTGGCGGGGGTCCCGCACATCCCACAACCGGATCGTGCCGTCGTCCGAGGCGCTGGCGAGGGTCTTGCCGTCCGGGCTGAACACCGCGGTGCTCACCCAGCTCCTGTGCCCGGTGAGGGGCTTGCCCAGCGGTTTCGCGCGCGTCGGGTCCGAGACGTCCCACAGGCGGACCGTCCGGTCGTAGCTGGCGGTGGCCAGAAGCCGCCCGTTCGGGCTGAACGAGGTGAGGTACACGGCACCCTTGTGACCGAGGAGCGGTGTGGCGAGCGGCGCGTTCACGATCGAGATCAGCCGGTTCTGGATGCCCTCGTCGTCGGGCCGCAGGCGGTGCGCCACCAGATCCAGCTGCGCGGACAGGGACGAGTCCGCGCGCTGGGCCCGGTCGGCCTCCGCGACGACCTGCTCGAACACCGCGTCGTCCCGCTGCTGCCGCGCGTTCACCGCCGATACGACGGCCACGATCGCCAGAACGACCAGGACCGCCACCGCGCCGCGGCTGAGCCAGACCATGCGCCTGCGCAGCCTGCCCGAAGCCGCGAGGAACTCCACGGCGCCCCGCGTCAGATACGTGTCACCCGCGCTCTTCGCCCAGGCGCGTGCCTGCTCCAGCCGGGAACCCCGGTAGAGCAGCGACGAGTCGCGCCCCGACTCCTCCCACGCCTTGCCGTCCTCCTCCAGCCGCTGGCGCAGCAGGTGGTCGTTGCGGTCCTCGTCGATCCACTCGCGCAGCCGCGGCCAGGCGTGCAGCAGCGCCTCGTGCGTGATCTCCACGGTCTCCGCGTCGAGGGTCACGAGCCGGGCGCGGACCAGCGCCTCGAGCGACTCCTCCGTCTTGTCGGGGTCCGTCGACTCCTCCGCGAGCTGGCGGCGCGTCCCCCGTCTGCGGGTGGCCTGGGTGTCCTCGCCGAGCCGGACGAGCCGCATCAGGAGCAGCCGCGCGGCGGTGCGGGCCGCCGGGTCGAGGGCGGACCAGGCGCGCTCGGCGGTCGCCGCCACCGCGCCCTGGATGCCGCCCGCCGCGCGATATCCGGCCAGGGTCAGCCGCCCCGTCTTCCGCCGCTGCCAGGTGGCGAGCAGGGCGTGGGACAGGAGCGGCAGCACTCCCGCGTCGTGCGCCCCGCGCGGCCCGTCCGTGCACACTTCCCGGACGATGAGCTCCGCGAGGCCCGGTTCCAGTTCAAGACCCACGGCCTTGGCCGGTCCGGTCACCGCCTTGCGGAGCTCGGCGGTGGTCAGCGGGCCGAGCACCATGTGCCGGTGCTGGAGGGCGTCGGCCAGTTCGGGGTAGCCGAGGCACTCCTCGTAGAAGTCGGCGCGTATGCCGAGGACGACGAGCGCGGGCGCCCGGTCGTCGCCGTCGGCGGGGGAGCAGGCGGCGTGGAGCAGCTGGATGAAGGTACGCCGGTCCGTCTCGTCCGGGCAGAGGGTGAAGGTCTCCTCGAACTGGTCCGCGATGATGACGGGACGCGCGGCGACTGCTCGCGCATCGACCGGCCGGGCATCGACTGCCCGCGCATCGACCGGCCGGGTGGCCGGAGGCGTGCTCCCCGCCACGCCGCCCTCACGCCCGGACCCGGAACCGGACGCGGACCCGGACTCGGACGCCGTCCGCTCCGCCCACGCGACGACGGACTCCCGTACAACTCGGGCGAATTCGGGCGTACCGGGTTCGCCGACCGTACCGGGTTCGCTGGCCGCGCTGGCCGCGCCAGCCGCGCCGACCGCGCTAGCCGCACCGACCGTGCCGTCCTTCGGGACGGCGCGCGCGAGCTCCGGTATCTGCCGGATGAGCTCCCCGAGCGGATCGCTTCCCGGCATGAGCTGCAGGATCGGCCCGGTGGCCCGGCCGTCCCCATCGCACAGCGCACCGTTGCGCAGGGTGGGCACGAGCCCGGCGTGCAGAAGCGACGACTTCCCGGCGCCGGACGCGCCCACGAGCATGACGAGACCGCCCGCACCCTCCGCCGCGCGGAGCTGCGAGACGAGCGCCTCCGTACTCCGCTCCCGGCCGAAGAACCACTGGGCGTCCTGCTGACGGTACGAAGCGAGCCCCCGATACGGACAGACGCTCTGGACCTCCGGAGCCTCGCCGCCGCTCCCGTCCCCGTCCTCCGCCGACCCCGGGGCCCGCTCTCCGACCGGGTCGGCCACCGCGCGCTCCCACAAACGGTGCCACTGCGCCATGTCGTACAGACCGACGGAGACGGGCGCGGGCCGCTCCCGTCGCGCCTCGGGAATCAGCACGTGCAGCACCGCGGCGAGGGCGGCGAACTGGGCCGGCACGTTCTTGGCCCGCCGCCAGTCGCTGATCCGCTGCGCGGACACCCGTACGGGCCGCCCTCGCTCATCGACCCGCTGCAGCCGGACGACCGCTTCGGCCACACGCTTGAGGGGCGGGTTACCGGCTTCCTTGTACAGCAGCGCGAGACGTTCCGCGAAGCTCGTGCGTGCCCCTGAGTCGGAACTCAAGGCCTCCACCCCTTACTTCCGCCGCGCCTGAACATCCGGACCGGAAAACTCACTTTATACGGCTGACCTGCGGCGAAGGTGTCCGGACGAGGGGGCCACCTCCTCTGCGGGACCCGTAACTGGCAGGATCTCGTCGCAGTAGCGAACCCACCACGCAGCGTCCTGGCAGGTCACCGGTCCGGTGCTCGCCGAGGCGGCACACGCCACCGACGATTCTGAGCCCGGCTCGCGCCACAGTGACGACGGGCTCGTCGCGTGGCCCCAGAGTCCAGCGCAGCGAGCCATACCCGGATCTCGTCCACATCAAAGACTTTCCGGACATCCCCTGATCCGCGCCGAAACGGAGTTTCCTCCACTGATCGGCGCTGTACGCGTCGATCGGTGCCGGTCCCCACGAGGGGAGGGACCGGCACCGGTCCGACGCGGCCCTGCTCCGGAAGGGGCCACCGGAGGGGCACCGCCTCATCCGCTATGCGGGAGTCGGCACAGGACGATCGACCAGACAGTCGCGGGTTCCAGCCCGCCATGAGGCGGATCTCCTTCGACGTACACCGAGGAGCGGACCGCGGCCTCCCGGAAATGGCTGAACCCACCCATGGAGCGACCAGCCACTTCTTCAAGGACTCCTCCCCGAGCCTGTAGCGCTGCCCGGAACCGGTCGAAATGCACGTGCTCCGCGAACTCCCCGTACGACCGTGCGAGCGGAGGAGGAACCACCCCCGCGAGGCCGTGAGCCAGCCGATGGATCTGCAGCGAGGCCGACACGGATTCCCAGCGGCCGTCGCGCCTGGTGAAGGCGACTTCGACGAGCCCATAGTCGCGCCGCATGTGAGACTTCGTGACGTCGTCCAGAAAGTCGCCTCCGAGCCCCTCCTCCCAGACCTCCGGAGGGGCGCCGAGGGGGATGTCGAGCACCTCGTTCCGCAGGGCCGCGGTCACGTAGAAATCGATGTCCGGCATCAGTCGGCCTTCGGCTCGTTCGGCTTCTCCGCGATCTCCAGAGACGCGACAAGGGCCTGCCCCTCAGAGAGGATCAGGCCCTTGACCTGGTGTTTCAGCTGTCGGGGTGGCGGGATTTGAACCCACGACCTCTTCGTCCTGAATGAGGTTCGGTGGAGATGGCCATCAGCTTGGAGGTATTTTCCCTGGCCAGGGGGTTGTTACGAATAGATTTGGAATGGTTTTGCGGGGACTTGGGGAGCGAGTCGGCTCCCGAATGGCTCCCAGCAGCGACGAGCCTTGCCCAGGAGACGCTTGTCCCCATCCGGAGCCTGGAGCCCCACTGTTTCAGACACGCTTGGATACGGTGGGTTCCGGTTCGGGGATGCGCCAGACGATTCGGACCTGCTCGTCAAGGGGGAGCGAGGGGCCACCGACGTAGATGCGGTGGATGAGATACAGGACGGCCAGCCGGAATGCCTCTGGTTCGATGTCGTCCACACCGGCCACCTTCGCCCAGCTCAGCTTGTTCACCTGGCGGACGATGTGTGGCTCAGTTTCGAGAGGGCCTAGCTCGGCGACAATCTCTGGTTCGAGTTCGCCGTCCTCTCGCATGGCCAGGATCGAGCGCGCTATCAGGTCGGGCTCGGCTTCAATCCGGTCGAGAATGCGGGCGAGGACGTAATCGTGGATCACGTCCGCCTCGATCTTGCCATGCTCCTCGGACTCCTCGCCTGTGCAGCTCGGACACCCCTTGCATTCCATAGGTTCGAAGAGGTCGCCCTCAGGCCCTTCGTCGGCTTGCCGAGTGGAGATGAAGCACGAGGCTGCCCACATGATCTCGGATCGGCTCAGCTCCAGATCTTCGGCGGACCACAGGTCAGGGTCGGCGGGTCCGCTGCCTTGTTTGCCCTCCGGCACTGGAAGCTCGGAGCGCATCAGGGACTCCAGGCTGACCCAAATGGGCTCCCAGCCCTGGGTGCTGAGCAGCAGAGTCGCCACAGCGTCCCCTGGGCTTTTCCAGAAGATGAGGTCCTCGTCGTCGCCATTGACGAAGTGCAGAACGTGGTCCGCCGGGTCGAATTCGACTCCGGACATCTCGCCCAGGTGGGTGAGGACAGCTTGTCGGCCTCGATAACGTCCGACGTAGCGGCGGGCATGAGCGACGAAGGACTCCATGGTGGTGCCGTCCAGTACCGCGTTGGGGCTGACGCCGATGAATCGTGGCGGATTGAGTGGACCGAACCGGCGGAGCTGGTGGGTGGCATTCGCCCAGTGCAGTCTCGTGGTGTCCGGGTCGTACACCACGCAGTAGACAGGGATGTTCCCGTTCGCCCAGGTGTCGCCGTGCCGGTCGATGGGCACCGCGTAGCCGTTGCCTCGGCGCCAGCTGTCCCCACCCTTGACCTGGACTTTGATCGTGTCGCTCGTGACCTCCCCGTTGTCGGTGAAGGTGACATAGAAGTCCTCGCCGAAGTCGTTCTGCCCGGATATCTCTTGAACGATGTGATCGTGCTCTTCGAGTAGGGCGCGCAGCGCATTCACGGCAGCTTGTCCTACGCGCCGTCCTTTTGAGATCTTTGGCATGCCACATTCTCCGGAGGTTCCTCGCTTGCCCCAGGCGGGCCCAGGACGGTGTCTTCCTAGGTCACCATGCCTCACGCCTCTGACATCGTGCCTTGAAGGGACGGGGGCTCGGAGCCAATGGCGATGAGGGCTTGGCACAGCCGACACAACGAAGGCTCAGGTCGTTGACCGTGGGGCCTTTCATCCATGAGCGGTGGCACGAAGTGAGCCCGCGCTAGGGGCTTGGGAGTTTGGCAACCGGCCGCTGTGCTTGCCGGGCGCATCCTTTCGTAGGAACACTTGTGTATCAGCGGTGACCAAGACGCCCAGCTCGTTGCGACCTGGCTGTTTACCCGGTGGTCTCCAACTGGTACCCGAAGAAGGCTCCACAGGAGGCGCGGCCCATCCCGATCCTGGGCGAGCGGTGGCTCGGCGTCCCGGCCCAAAGACGCAATGCCAGCGAACGGGCTGACGCCTGCCGGCCTCTGATCGCCAAGGGCGTCACGACTCACGGCTTGCGCCACACCCACCGGACGATGATGGAGGACCTCGGCACCGAGAAGGCCCTCATGGACGAACGCGTGGGCCACATCGACGGCTCGGTCTCTGCACGCTATGCGCACGTCACTCCAGGCATGCGCAGGCGCCTTACGGTCGGCCTTACCGAACGGTGGGAGGCGGCGCTCGATGCGCGTCGGGTCATGTGCTCGACCTCGCCAGTGCGTGTTCTCGATCGCCTGCTGAGGTCGAGGGGGATAGAGCGGCTAGCAAGTCGCGAGAGGCGGGACTGTCGTTGGGACAGTCCCGCCTCGTCGTTTTGAGCTGCTAGTCGTCTGCTCCCAGCGATGGGTCAGGTCCGAAGCCGGTGACCTTCATGCGGGCGAGCCCGCCGGGTGGGCTGGTCAGCATGCCGCTCACTCGGACGGGGATTCCGGCATCGTGGCAGTGCACGGCCGTGTGATAGTCGCTGTCAGCGAGGTCCATCCATACCGTGCGGCTGCGGCGTTGAATGAGCGTTTGGACCCCGACGCGCCCGGTGTCGTCATCGGGGTGGCGACTGAGGTCTGTGACCACGCCGTAGATCAAGTGCTCCCGCGTGTAGACCTTGGTCTTGAGTTGTTCGGACACCAGGTCGACGATCTCGATCGCATCGCGGTTGAACTCAACGCGCGCTGGCGTACCTGGCGGTGGTGCAGCTACGCGGGACCAGTTGAATGCCACGTCGAGCGCACTGACGGACTCGGTGTTCACGACTTTGGCGAGGGCCTGACACAGTTCGTAGGAGACCCCCTCGCCGATGGAGTCATTGATCTCGCTGGGCGTGGGTTCGTGGTCAGCGCCTGCCATGTCTTCAAGTACGCCTAGTGCGCGAGACATCGTGGCAGTCACCCGGCGGTCGAAAAGAGTCTCCTCGACCTGGACGTCGATGTGATCCTGACGGGGTGAGTAGACGTCCTCGGGGGAGCGTGCCTGGCTGATGATGGGCACGATGTAGGAGCCGCGACGAGTCTGGCCCAGGCGAACCTCTCGCGCCTGATCACGTGCCCGAGTCGGGAAGTTCCGGAAGTGCCCTTGGCGCCGGATCGTTGCCGCGGCTGAGGCCACCCGAAGTCGTTTGGCGGAGACGAAGAGTTCGTACCCGGACTCCAGCGGGATCGATCCGTCGCTCATTGATGGGTGGGAGGCCCGGAGGTCAGTGACGTCGTTGTAGACCGTGGCGATGGCGTCGTGGACTGTCTGGACGTCTTCGAACTCGACCCTTGCCAGGTCCTGGGTGAGTATCCGAGCCCTCTTGGCGAAGTCTGGTGCGCCGGGCTTCATCGGGACCAGGACGACTTCGTCCGCCGGCCCTGGAAGGCTCCATAGTTCGGCTACGTCCCCGCCCGATACCGGGGCCCATCCGGTGACCTTGAGGTAGCTGCGAATCTCTTCGGGGCCAAAGTCTGGGGGGATGTCCGCCATGTCAGCTCAACCCCAGACCAGCGCTGTTGGTCATGCGACGCGCAGCATCGAACATGGTCCCCATGGCCTTCACGGTGAGCTCCTGGTGCTCAGGAAGGTGGATTGCGGTGGTGGAGCCACCAGGGGCGTGTCCCATCCCGTAGAGAGAGGACCAGTAGCCGTGGCAAGCAAGCACTATCGAATCCGGCTGGTGGACGACCCAGCGGCCGATGTCGGGCGGAACTATGAGCAGTGCAAGGTGACCAGGCGCTGAGCGCTCTGGGTCACGTAACTTGTCGTAGGTCTCAACGTCCAGGTTGAAGCTGTAGCCGCTTCTGATAGTGCGCGGGCTCTGTGTGCACTTGAGCTGGATATCGACCATGAGGCCGCGGGAACGGAGTGTGACGTCGACCCCGTCCTTGTCCACGTTCCAGTCGCAGATGGTGTACCCGCCTTGCGTTGCTAAGGCATGCACGTAAGCGCGACTGACTTGCTCCTTCTGCCAGCTCGTTGCCTCAGCAGCCATGCTCGCCCCCCCGGTAGCGTGATCGCGAGGATAAGTGGGATCTGCAAGTGAGGGAATACCGCGTACGCGGGCCATCTTCCGGCGCCCCTGTCGCGGGCACCATGGTTTACCGATTGGCGAACGCACAGGTTCAGCGGCGTGAGGGCTGATGTGCGCTGGGTGCGATATGCAGGACCGTCTGGGAGACCCCGACCAAGATCTTCTCCCAGATTTCTCCCAAACGATCTCCGGGAACGAGTCAGGGGCCCGACCCGCGATGCGGATCAGGCCCCTGACCTGGTACTTCACTGTCGGGGTGGCGGGATTTGAACCCACGACCTCTTCGTCCCGAACGAAGCGCGCTGCCAAGCTGCGCTACACCCCGATGTCGTTGGCCCACTGCCTGTGGTGCAGGTCGTGGCGACATCGATTACTTTAGCGGACCGGCGGCCGGAGACGAAATCCGGTTTCCCGGCCCGGGGGCCGGGGCCCCCGGGGGAGGCCGGGGAAGCCGTGTCAGGTCCGCGGCGCCAGTGTCAGCAGCGTCGCCTCCGGAGGGCACGCGAACCGCATCGGCGTGTAGCGGTTCGCCCCGCACCCCGCCGACACGTGGAGGAACGACGTCCGCCCCTCCGACTCGTGCCTGGAGAGACCCTTCACGCGGTCCGTGTCCAGGTCGCAGTTGGTGACCAGGGCCCCGTAGAAGGGGATGCAGACCTGTCCGCCGTGGGTGTGGCCGGCGAGGATCAGCGGGTAGCCGTCCGCGGTGAAGGCGTCCAGGGAGCGCAGGTACGGGGCGTGCACGATGCCCATGGAGAAGTCGGCGCCGGCATCCGGACCACCCGCCACGTGCGCGTACCGGTCGCGCTTGATGTGCGGGTCGTCCAGGCCCGTCATCGCGATCTCGTAGCCGTCGATCTTGAGGGAGCCCCGCGTGTTCGTGAGGTTGACCCAGCCCGCGGCGTCGAAACCGTCGCGCAGGCCCTCCCACGGGTTGTGGATGACGCCGACCGCGGGCGGGTTCCCGTTCAGACCGTGCTTGCCCTGGACCTTCTCGAGGAGGTAGCGGGCGGGGTTGCGCGGCTTCGGACCGTAGTAGTCGTTCGAGCCGAAGACGTACGCCCCGGGGAACTCCATCAGCGGGCCGAGCGCGTCCAGCGTCTCCGGGACGCCCTCCGGGTCGGACAGGTTGTCGCCCGTGTTGATCACGAAGTCGGGGCGCAGTCCGGCCAGCGAGCGCAGCCACCGCTGCTTCTTGTGCTGTCCGGACACCATGTGGATGTCGGAGACCTGGAGGACCCGCAAGGGACGCATCCCCGACGGCAGTACGGGCACCGTGACCCGCCTCAGCCGGAAGGAACGGGCCTCGAAGCCCACCGAGTAGGCGAGGCCGGCCGCGGCCGTCGCCGTGATGCCCAGGGGTACTGCGTATCGCGCGCGCATCACCCCATCGTCTCAGACCCCGGACCTCCGGAATCCGGAGGGCGTTGGGGTGCGGCCCGCGGCAACCGGCCCGCACCCCAAGGAAATCGATGGGCGGAGAATCATCCGCACCTGCCACAATCAACCCATGACCACGCTCAAGTCGAAGCTGCAGGATGACCTCACCGCCGCGATCCGGGGGCGCGACGAGCTGCGCTCCTCGACGCTCCGGCTGACCCTCACCGCCATCACGAAGGAGGAGGTCGCGGGCAAGGAAGCGCGCGAGCTCTCCGACGACGAGGTGCAGAAGGTGATCGCCCGCGAGGCGAAGAAGCGCCGTGAGGCCGCTGAGGCCTTCGCCGACGGCGGCCGCGCCGAGCAGGCCGCGAAGGAGAAGGCGGAGGGCGAGATCCTCGCCGAGTACCTGCCGAAGCAGCTCTCCGACGACGAGCTCCGGGAGATTGTCGCCCAGGCCGTCGAGGAGGCCAGGGCCGCGGGCGCCGAGGGGCCGCGCGCCATGGGCCAGGTCATGAAGATCGTGAACCCGAAGGTCGCGGGTCTGGCCGAGGGCGGCCGGGTCGCCGCCGTGGTCAAGAAGCTCCTCGCGGGCTGAGAGCACGCCGCCGACCGGCACCCGTACGCAGATGAGGGCGCCCCCTGAAGCAGGGGGCGCCCTCATCCACGTGCAGGAGGGGCCGTCGGGTCTCCACGTGCAGGAGGGGCCGTCGGGTCTCCACGTGCAGGAGGGATCGTCGGGCCTCCACGTACAGGAGGGATCGTCGGGCCTCCACGTACAGGAAGGGCCGTCGGGCCGGGACTACCGCGGCCAGCCGCCGCCGATCCCGCCGCCGATGCCGTTCCCGCCGTCCCCGTTGCCACCGTTCCCGTTGCCGCCGAGGACGTCCGGCGGGATCGAGATGTCGGGCCAGGGGTCACCGCCCCCGCCACCCCCGCCGTTGCCGCCACCACCGTGACCGCCGCCGACGGCGCCGCCCCCGTCTCCGTTGCCACCGCCGTCACCCGGCTTGCCGTCGTCGTGGCCGCCGCCGTGGTCCCGGTCCTTGTCCTTGTCCCCGCCGGGGATGTGGACGGTGTTGAAGTTCGGCGCCGGCTTGCCCGCGAGGGCGCCGCTCATCGCGTCGCGCCAGATCGGGCCCGGCACCTCGCCACCGTAGACCTTGTCGTACGGGACGCCGCCGATGGTGATGTTGGTCATCGGCCGCTTGTGCATCGGGTCGCCGACCCAGACCGCGCCCGACATGTTCGGGGTGTAGCCCACGAACCAGGCGGCGTAGCGGTAGTCGGTCGTACCCGTCTTGCCCGCGCTCTGGCGGGAGCCGAGACCGGCCTTCTTGCCCGTACCGTCCTCGACCACGCCCTGGAGCAGTGTGTTCATGGTGTCGGCGGTCTTCTCCGACATGGCGCGCGAGCAGGTCGATTTCGGCACCGGCAGCGACTTGCCACCGAGCGTCGTGATCGACTCGATGGCGATCGGCGTGCAGTACGTGCCGCGCGAGGCGAACGTCGCGTACGCGCCCGCCATCGTCAGCGGTGACATCTCCTGGGTGCCGAGGGCGATCGACGGGGCCTGGATCATCTCCTTGCCGTCGGCGCGCTCGACGCCCATCTTGTCGGCCATCTTCGTCACAGGACAGATGCCGATGTCGCCGATGAGCTGCACGTAGTAGGTGTTGACCGACTTCGCGGTCGCTTCCTTCATGCCGTACGGACCGACCTCGGACTCGTTCTCGTTGGTCAGCTTGTCGCCGCCCGAGTTCACCCACTGCTTGCCGTCACAGGCGGACACCCGCTCCGGATACGGCATCTCGTACGGAGACGAGTAGCTCTGCCCCGCCGACTTGCCGCCCTCCAGGGCCGCCGCCGCGACGATCGGCTTGAACGTCGAACCGGGCTGATAGCCCGCACCGCCGCCCATGGAGTCGTCCACGGAGAGGTTGATCGTGGTCTCGTCCTTCTTGAAGCCGTAGGGACGGGACTGGCCCATGCCGAGGATCTTGCCCGTGCCCGGCTCGACGATGGTGGCGGCGGTCGCCACCTCGTCGGTCTTGTTCACGTGATCCTTTATCGAGGCCTGCACCGAGTCCTGGGCCTGCGGATCCAGGGTCGTGCGGACCTTCAGGCCGCCGCGGTTCCAGACCTTGGCCCGCTCCTCCTTCGTCTTGCCGAAGACCGGGTCGTTGAGGAACACCTCACGCACGTAGTCACAGAAGAAGCCGGCGCCGCTGACCGAGGTGATGCAGCCGTTCTTGGGCCGGCTCACCTTCAGGCCGAGGTCGGTCTTCTTGGCCGCGTCGGCGTCCGCCTGCGAGATGTCGTGCGTGTCGGCCATCCGCTGCAGCACCACGTTGCGCCGCTTGGTGGCCTCGGCCGCGTCGTTGACGGGGTCGTACCTGCTGGGCGACTGCACGATGCCGGCGAGGAGCGCGGCCTCCTGGACCTTCAGGTCCTTGGCGTGCTTGGAGAAGTACCGCTGGGACGCGGCCTCGATGCCGTACGCCTGCTGACCGAAGTACGTGATGTTCAGGTAGTTCTTGAGGATGCGCTTCTTGCCCAGCTTGTCCTCGACCTGAATCGCGTACTTCAGCTCGCGGATCTTGCGGCCGAGCGTCTGCTGCGTGGCCTCGGCGACCTTCGTCGGGTCGTCGCCGGCCTCCTCCACGAAGACGTTCTTCACGTACTGCTGCGTGAGCGTGGACGCGCCCTGCGAGACACCGCCGCTCTGCGCGTTCTGGTTGAGCGCGCGCAGGATGCCCTTGAGGTCGACCGCCCCGTGTTCGTAGAAGCGGGCGTCCTCGATCGCGACGATCGCCTTCTGCATGTACGGCGAGATGTCCTTGAGCGGGACGACCGTGCGGTCACGTGAGTAGACCGTGGCGATCGAACCGCCCTTGTTGTCCAGGATCGTGGTGCGCTGACTGAGCGGCGGTTGCTTCAGGTTGGCGGGGATCTCGTCGAACCCCTCGACCGAGCCCTTGGCCGCGAGGCCGAGCGCCCCGGCCGCGGGCAGGGCGATCCCGGCCAGCACCGCACCCGCCAGGACGCTGACTCCTAGGAACTTCGCGGCCTGCTGAGTAGGTGACAGACCACCGCCCGAGCGCTTCTTTCCCATGAGGGCAGCCTACGTTCTGATTCGCCGGACAGGCCTTAATGCCTTGGCCTAAGCTGCTCACAACTGTCACAGCAGTGCGGTTCGGCAACAAGCCCTGCATCGCTCCCGGATCCGACGGATTTCATGTCCGAATTCGCCTTATGTGGCGCTCGGCGTCCGTTGTGACTCAACTGAACTGTCCCGGAATGCCGGGTTCCTCACGGATGTCGTCGGCTCACTCCGTCGGGTGATCTGCCGCTTACGCATAGTCCGTTCGGGCCATCCAAGATTGGGCCCGAAGGGGGTGTTGCGCTGTGCCCACCTTCCGTAACGTCCTCAACTGGCGGCGGTGCATATGCCGCTGCCGCCGTGGGGGAGCCTCGATTCGGGAGAGGACGGCGCCGGTATGGGCTGGGTAACCGACTGGAGTGCGCAGGCGGCCTGCCGCACTACCGATCCGGATGAACTGTTCGTTCAAGGAGCAGCGCAGAACAGGGCCAAGGCGGTGTGCACCGGATGTCCGGTGCGGACCGAGTGCCTGGCCGACGCGCTGGACAATCGCGTCGAGTTCGGCGTGTGGGGTGGCATGACGGAGCGAGAGCGCCGCGCCTTGCTGCGCAGGCGTCCCACCGTCACCTCATGGCGCAGGCTCCTGGAGACAGCGCGTTCCGAGTACGAGCGCGGCGCGGGCCTGCTGCCCGTGGACTTGGAGGACGAGGAGACGTACGAGAGCTACGCGGCGGTGGGGTAGGCCGTCGGGGCGATGCGAGCCGGGCGAGCCGGTGATTCCAGGCGAGCCGGGCAAGGTCGCGGACGGGGCGAGGAGCCCCGTGTCAGGGCATCCGGGCCGATGAACCCCACGTTCCGTCAGCCTGCCAGCCGGTCCCCTACGGCCCGGAGCCCAGCAAGGTCATGCACATCCCCGGGCAGCGCGGCCACTTCGGCCACCGCCACCTCGGGGTGACGCGCGGTGAAGCGATCGCGCGTGCGCTGCTCGCGGGAGAGCAGCTGCATGCGCTCCGCGTGCAGCCGCAGCAGGCCGGCGGTCAGCTGCTCGACGGATGGTTCGGAAGCCTCGGACGGTTCGGAGGCCTCGGATAGTTCGGGAACCTCGGACGGTTCGGGAACCTCGGACGTCTCGCGAGCCTCGGGCGCCGGGGGAGTCTCGGACGCCGGTTGAGCCTCGGGATTCTCTGAAGTCGCGTCATTCTCGGGGGAGTTACGAAGACCTACCTTCCCGTCCCCCTGATCCACAATGCCGCTCTCCTCAAGATTTTCCGCGGCGGCAAGCGCCCGCTCGGCGGACAGCTGGGCGGCGCCGCTGCCGTGCACACGGTTCAGCACGAGACCCGCCAGCGGCATGTCGTCCGCGGCCAGGCGCTCCACGAAGTACGCGGCCTCCCGCAGCGCGTCCCGCTCCGGCGAAGCCACCACCAGGAACGCCGTGCCGGGCGCCTGCAACAGCCGGTACGTCGCGTCGGCCCGCTTGCGGAAGCCGCCGAACATGCTGTCCATCGCCGTGACGAACATCTGCACGTCACGCAGCAGCTGCCCGCCGAGCAGCTTGCCGAGGGCGCCCGTCATCATCGACATGCCGACATTCAGGAACTTCATCCCGGCCCGGCCGCCCACCTTCGCCGGCGCCATCAGAAGCCGGATCAGCTTCCCGTCCAGGAAGGAACCGAGCCGCTTCGGAGCGTCGAGGAAATCCAGCGCCGAACGCGAGGGCGGCGTGTCCACGACGATCAGATCCCACTCGTCCCTGGACCGCAGCTGCCCCAGCTTCTCCATCGCCATGTACTCCTGCGTGCCCGCGAAGCCCGCCGAAAGCGACTGGTAGAAGGGGTTGTCGAGGATCGCCTTGGCGCGCTCCCTGTCCGTGTGCGCCTCGACGATCTCGTCGAAGGTGCGCTTCATGTCGAGCATCATCGCGTGCAGCTCGCCGCTGCCGTCGACGGTCTTGACCTGCCGCGGAACGTTGTCGAGCGAGTCGATGCCCATGGACTGGGCGAGCCTGCGCGCCGGGTCGATGGTGAGCACCACGACCTTGCGGCCCCGCTCCGCCGCGCGCAGCCCGATGGCGGCCGCCGTGGTCGTCTTGCCGACGCCTCCGGAGCCGCAGCACACCACGATGCGGGTCTTCGGGTCGTCGATCAGAGCGTCCACGTCCAGCGCGCGCCCGGGGGCCAGCGTCCGCTCCGCTTTCTGGCCGGTCGTCATGCGATCCCCTGCTTCCGCAGTGCCGAGGCGAGTTCGTAGAGACCCGCGAGGTCCATCCCGCCCGGGAGCAGCGGGAGTTCGTGCAGCGGCTGGCCGAACTCGGTCAGCTGGGCGCGCTGGTCGCGCTCCAGGGCGTACCGCTCCGCGTACTCGGCGGCCTGCTCGAGGAGCGGGTCGACCAGCCGCTCGGCGCCGCCGCCGCGCCGCGCCCCGCCGAGCCCGGCGGCGGACAGCGACTTGGCGATGGCCGCGCGCGGCGTCCGGTCGAGGCCGAGCTCCAGCGAGTCGCCGCCCAGCAGGACGGGGCGCACCATGTTGACGACGACCCGCCCCACGGGCAGCTGCGCGGCCCGCAGCTCGGCGATCCCGTCGGCGGTCTCCTGGACCGGCATCTCTTCGAGCAGGGTCACCAGGTGCACGGCCGTCTCGGCGGACTTCAGGACCCGCATCACGGCCTGCGCCTGATTGTGTATCGGCCCGATCTTCGCGAGCCCGGCGACCTCGTCGTTCACGTTGAGGAAGCGCGTGATGCGCCCGGTCGGCGGGGCGTCCATCACGACGCAGTCGTACGCGTACCGCCCGCTCTTGTCCTTGCGGCGCACCGCCTCGCAGGCCTTGCCGGTCAGCAGCACGTCCCTGAGGCCGGGCGCGATGGTGGTGGCGAAGTCGATGGCCCCGAGCTTCTTCAGGGCCCGTCCCGCGCCCCCCAGCTTGTAGAACATCTGGAGGTAGTCGAGCAGCGCCAGCTCGGGGTCGATGGCGAGGGCATACACCTCCCCGCCCCCGGGAGCGACGGCGATCTTCCGCTCCTCATAGGGCAGCGCTTCGGTTTCGAAGAGCTGCGCGATGCCCTGCCTGCCCTCGACCTCCACGAGGAGGGTGCGTTTGCCCTCCGTCGCGAGGGCGAGCGCGAGGGCCGCGGCCACCGTGGTCTTGCCGGTACCGCCCTTGCCACTGACGACCTGGAGCCTGCTCACCCTTCCGAGCCTAACCAGTCGCCGCCCGGACCATGCAGGAGCCCACCCTGAGCAGCCCCTCACACCGACTACAGTCGGCCATATGACCAAGTGGGAATACGCAACCGTGCCTCTGCTCGTCCACGCCACGAAGCAGATTCTGGACACCTGGGGCGAGGACGGCTGGGAGCTGGTCCAGGTCGTGCCCGGGCCGAACAACCCCGAGCAGCTCGTGGCCTACCTGAAGCGGGAGAAGCAGGCATGAGCGGCGCAGTCGAGGCCCGCCTCGCCGAACTCGGACTGACGCTGCCGGAGGTCGTGCCGCCGCTCGCCTCGTACCAGCCGGCCGTCCAGTCCGGCGTGTACGTCTACACCGCGGGCCAGCTCCCGATGGTGGAGGGCAAGCTCGCCGTGACCGGCAAGGTCGGCGCCGAGGTCACCCCCGAGGAGGCCAAGGACCTGGCCCGTACCTGCGCGCTGAACGCGCTGGCCGCGGTCAAGTCGGTCGCCGGTGACCTGGACCGCATCGCGCGCGTCGTGAAGGTCGTCGGCTTCGTCGCGTCGGCCCCCGACTTCACCGGCCAGCCCGGCGTGATCAACGGCGCCAGCGAACTCCTCGGAGAGGTCCTCGGCGACAAGGGCGTGCACGCCCGCAGCGCCGTGGGCGTCGCCGTGCTGCCGCTGGACGCACCGGTGGAGGTCGAGTTCCAGGTGGAGCTCACAGAGGCGTGAGCGGCCTCTCCGGAGTGGGCGGCTCAGGCCTCCCCACCCTCCGTAGAGCCCGATTGTTGCCTCTCGAACATCAGCCCACCAGGGGATAGCCTCCGCCCATGGCAAATGGGCAGTGGTACCCCCCGGAGTGGCCCGACCGCATCCGCGCCCTCGCGAGCGGCGAGCTGACTCCGGCCACACCGCGCCGCGCCGCGACCGTCATGCTGCTCAGGGACGGCGCGGGGACCGGCGCACCTGAAGTACACATGCTGCGCAGACGCGCCTCCATGGCTTTCGCCGGGGGCGCGTACGCGTATCCGGGCGGCGGCGTCGACCCGCGCGACGACGATCACCTGGTGCGTTGGGCGGGCCCTTCACGCGCGTCCTGGGCGGCCCGCCTGGGCGTCGACGACGAGGCGGCCGCCCAGGCGATCGTCTGCGCGGCGGTCCGTGAGACGTACGAAGAGGCGGGCGTCCTGCTCGCGGGCCGGACCCCGGAGACGGTCGTCGGCGACACCACGGGCGACGACTGGGAGTCGGACCGCGAGGCACTGGTGGCCCGCGACCTCTCCTTCGCGGACTTCCTGGACCGGCGCGACTTGTACCTGCGCAGCGACCTCCTGGCCGCCTGGGCCCGCTGGATCACCCCGGAGTTCGAACCGAGGCGCTACGACACGTTCTTCTTCGTGGCCGCGCTTCCTGAGGGCCAGCGCACCCGCAACGCCTCCACGGAGGCCGACCGCACGGTCTGGATCCGCCCCGCGGAGGCGGCCGCCGGCTACGACAAGGGCGACCTCCTCATGATGCCGCCCACCATCGCCACACTCCGCGCCCTGAGCCCTCACGAGACCCCCCAGGCCGCCCTGGCCGCCGCGCCCACCCAGGACATGACCCCGGTCCTGGCCCGGGCCCGCCTGGAGAACGACACAGTGGTCCTCACCTGGCCGGGCCACGACGAGTTCACCAAGCACATTCCCACCGGCACCAACCAGTGACACGTTCCTCGCCCCTCCGGGCCCCCGAGGAGCAGCAGAAGCCCCACCCGGCCGGGGGCCGTGGGGACCGTTGCCCCGCGACGTCCTGCCTGCGTAGGAGCACCAAGCCCGCCGCTCCGCGGCGGATGTATCCCACCCACCCGCCCGTTGGCCCCGCGACGCAGCTGCCAGGTAGGAGCCCAGGGGCGGGGGTCGGGGGCAAGCCCCAACCCCAGCCAAGGGCAGAAGTGGCGACGGGCCGCAGTCGCGCAACCGGCCGGAGGGGACGTGGGGGTATGTGCGCACGGAGCACCGAGCACACTCTGGCGTCTTTGGACTTGAGGCGCGACGCAGGGATAGCGAGTACGTACATACCCCCACGGCCCCGCCCCACAGACGCACAGCAGGCGAGAGCCCCGCGCGTACGCGCAGACGCCCGCGGCCCCGCCCCACAGACGAACAACAGGCGAGCCCGCACAAGGCGCCCCCGCCCGAAGACGGCCCCGACCCAAACCCAGACAGGAGCCACCCCCGCATGACCGACGCCGCCGCCCTCCCCGGCCAGCCCCGCGGCAGAGTCCTCACCGGCCCGGCCACCCCCCGCGCAGCCAACGTCCTCGCCCCCAACCCCTCCGCGATGACCCTGGACGGCACGAACACCTGGATCGTCTCCGAACCGGACTCCCCTCTGGCGGTGGTCATCGACCCGGGCCCCCTCGACGACACGCACCTGAGCCGCGTCATAGAGACGGCCGAAAAGATGGGCAAGCGGGTAGCGCTGACGCTGCTCACGCACGGCCACCCGGACCACGCGGAGGGCGCCTCCCGCTTCGCGGAGCTGACCCGCACCCACGTACGCGCCCTGGACCCCGCCCTGCGCCTCGGCGACGAGGGCCTGGCGCCCGGCGACGTCATCACCACGGGCGGCCTGGAGATGCGCGTCGTGGCGACCCCCGGCCACACGGCGGACTCGCTCTGCTTCCACCTCCCCGCCGACCGCGCGGTCCTGACGGGCGACACGATCCTCGGCCGCGGCACAACGGTCGTGGCGCACCCTGACGGCCGTCTGGGCGACTACCTGGACTCCCTGCGCAGGCTGCGCTCCCTGACGGTCGACGACGGCGTCCACATGGTCCTGCCGGGGCACGGTCCGGTCCTGGAGGACGCCCAGGGGGCCGTCGAGTTCTATCTCGCGCACAGGGCGAACCGTTTGGCGCAGGTGGAGACGGCCGTGGAGAACGGCCACACGGAGGCCGCGGACGTCGTGGCGCACGTGTACGCCGACGTGGACCGCTCCCTGTGGCCGGCCGCGGAACTCTCGGTCAGGGCGCAGCTGGACTACTTGCGGGAACACGGGCTGATCTGACGCCGACCCACCCGGGAAAGCGCGAATGGGCCCCGCCTCCAAAAGAGGCGGGGCCCATCCACGCACAGAAAAACATCCGGAACCAGCGCCAGCGCGACCGCTCAGACCCAGCGCAGCGCGACTGCTCAAACCCAGCGTCAGCGCGATCGCTCAGAACCAGCGCCAGCGCGACCGCTCAGAACCAGCGTCAGCGCGACCGCTTCGCCAGCCGCTCCACATCCAACAGGATCACCGCACGGGCCTCGAGCCGCAGCCACCCACGCCCGGCGAAGTCCGCGAGCGCCTTGTTGACCGTCTCGCGGGAGGCGCCGACCAGCTGGGCCAGCTCTTCCTGCGTGAGGTCGTGCACGACGTGGATGCCTTCCTCGGACTGCACGCCGAAGCGGCGCGACAGGTCGAGCAGCGCGCGGGCCACCCGCCCCGGCACGTCGGAGAAGACGAGGTCGGACATCTGGTCGTTGGTCTTGCGCAGGCGCCGGGCGACGGCGCGCAGCAGCGCGGCGGCCACCTCGGGCCGGGCGTTCAGCCACGGCTGGAGGTCGCCGTGGCCGAGGCCGAGCAGCTTGACCTCGGTGAGGGCGGACGCCGTGGCGGTCCGCGGGCCCGGGTCGAAGAGCGACAGCTCACCGATCAGCTCGCCGGGACCGAGCACCGCGAGCATGTTCTCGCGGCCGTCGGGCGAGGTGCGGTGGAGCTTCACCTTGCCCTCGGTGACCACGTACAGGCGGTCTCCGGGGTCGCCCTCATGGAAAAGAGCATCCCCGCGCGCGAGCGTCACCTCACTCATGGAGGCGCGGAGCTCCGCGGCCTGCTCGTCATCGAGCGCCGCGAAGAGCGGGGCGCGCCGCAGAACGTCGTCCACGAGTTCTCTCCTTGTCGACCTGCTCAGGGGATCTTGATTCCCCCGCATATCAGGGGACCGTGTTCCCCATTTTGCCGGACGGTCCAAACAGTGTGATCAGTCACAAGTCTGCCGCACCGGCGTCGCAAGCTGTGCGGGAGGGGGCCAATTGGGGGCCGTTCCATGGGGTCAGGGACGGATGTCAGTGCCGGGCTCTAGGCTGGCCGGGTGTCCAAAAAGCCGGTGAGAGCACAGGCCGAGGGGGCTGGGCCGGTGGCCGCCCTCCGTGATTCCGCTGTGGGCGAACACACGTCCACTCCTCACCGTAAAGCGACAAAACGGACAGCTTTCCTGATGTCCCCGGCGAAGAGGTCGGCCCTGTGAACGCGAAAAAGACGACTCCAGCGAAGGCGCCGGCCAAAAAGGCAACGGCCAAGACACCACCCGCCGAGACACCACCGGCCAAGAAGGCACCGGCCAAGAAGGCACCGGCCAAGAAGGCCCCCGCCAAGAAGGCACCCGCGGAGAAGCCCTCCCCCGCCCTCGTCCGCCGCGCCCGGCGGATCAACCGCGAGCTCGCCGAGGTGTATTCGTACGCCCATCCGGAGCTGGACTTCGAGAACCCCTTCGAGCTCCTGGTCGCCACGGTCCTCTCCGCCCAGACCACCGACCTCCGGGTGAACCAGACGACCCCGCGCCTCTTCGCCAAGTACCCCACTCCGGAGGACCTGGCCGCGGCGGTCCCCGAGGAGGTCGAGGAGCTGATCAGGCCCACCGGCTTCTTCCGGGCCAAGACCAAGTCGATCATGGGCCTGGCGAAGGCCCTGCGGGACGACTTCGGCGGTGAGGTGCCGGGCCGCATAGACGATCTCGTCAAGCTCCCCGGAGTGGGCCGCAAGACCGCCTTCGTCGTTTTGGGCAACGCCTTCGGAGTCCCCGGCATCACCGTGGACACCCACTTCGGCCGTCTGGTCCGTCGCTGGAAGTGGACCGAGGAGACCGACCCGGAGAAGGTCGAGACGGCCGTCGCCGCGCTCTTCCCGAAGAGCGAGTGGACGATGCTCTCGCACCGGGTGATCTTCCACGGCCGCCGCATCTGCCACTCCCGCAAGCCCGCCTGCGGCGCCTGCCCGATCGCCCCGCTCTGTCCGTCGTACGGGGAGGGTGAGACGGACCCGGAGAAGGCGAAGAAGCTGTTGAAGTACGAGATGGGCGGATTCCCGGGCCAGCGCCTCAAGCCGCCGCCGGACTACCCGGGCAAGCCGGCGCCGCCGCTCGCCGCGGAATGAGGC
The DNA here is from genome assembly GCF_040683555.1 of Streptomyces sp. NPDC093510. Classification (NCBI taxonomy): domain Bacteria; kingdom Bacillati; phylum Actinomycetota; class Actinomycetes; order Kitasatosporales; family Streptomycetaceae; genus Streptomyces; species Streptomyces sp. NPDC093510. Next base: position 174,001 of record NZ_JBFBEE010000011.1, on the reverse strand, counting down.
GCGGCGGACGACACCGGCGCGGGGCGGAACGAACAGCAGGGCAAAGAGCGTTGTCCAGAGACGGACGGGGGTGCCGATGACGCACGCGAGCGACACGACGGACAGCACGACCAGCACGACCAGCGATACGACCCACCCGAGCAAGACCCACCCGAGCAACGGCAGCAGCAGCGCCAACGGCAGCAGCGCCAGCGGTAGCAACAGCAACGGCAGCCCCCTGCTCAGCACCGCTGGCCTGCCCTCATGGCTCGACCCGGTCGTCCACGCGGCGGAGACCGTCGAGCCGCTGCAACTGAGCCGTTTCCTGCCCCCGGAGAGCGGCGCCGGACGCCAGTCCGCCGTGCTGGTCCTCTTCGGAGAGGGCGAGAAAGGCCCCGAGCTGCTCCTGATGGAGCGCGCCGGCTCCCTCCGCTCGCACGCGGGCCAGCCCTCCTTCCCGGGCGGCGCCCTCGACCCCGAGGACGGCGACCCCCAGGGCGAGGGACCGCTGCGCGCGGCCCTGCGCGAGGCCGAGGAGGAGACGGGACTCGACCCCCGGGGCGTCCAGCTCTTCGCCGAGCTGCCCCGCCTGTTCATCCCCGTGAGCGACTTCGTCGTGACGCCCGTGCTGGGCTGGTGGCGCACTCCGACCCCGGTGGGCGTCGTCGATCCGAACGAGACCGCCCGGGTCTTCACGGTCCCCGTGTCCGATCTCACGGACCCGGCGAACAGGGCGACGGCTGTCCATCCGCGCGGTCACCACGGCCCCGCGTTCCTCGTCGAGTCCGCTCTGGTCTGGGGTTTCACCGCAGGGGTGATCGATAGAATCCTCCACTTCGCGGGCTGGGAGCGGCCCTGGGACCGCAGCAGGCGGGTCCCGCTCGATTGGCACGCATGACAAGGTTGCGTGGAATGGGCGACCGCGATGCGAGGCGAGGATTGAATCGGTGAACGTGCTGGACGTCCTGTTGCTGCTCGCCGCCGTGTGGTTCGCGGTCGTGGGGTACCGCCAGGGCTTCGTGGTCGGCATCCTCTCGGTGATCGGATTCCTGGGCGGCGGCCTCGTCGCCGTCTATCTGCTGCCGGTCATCTGGGACGCCCTCAAGGACGACGAAGCGGCCACGGTGAGTACGACCGCGGCGGTGGTGGCCGTCGTCATCGTGATCGTCTGTGCCTCGATCGGCCAGGCGTTCACCACCCACCTCGGCAACAAGCTGCGCAGATACATCACTTGGCAGCCCGCGCGCGCCCTGGACGCGACGGGCGGCGCCCTGGTGAACGTCGTGGCGATGCTCCTCGTCGCCTGGCTGATCGGCTCCGCCCTTGCGGGTACGACGCTGCCGACGCTCGGCAAGGAAGTGCGCAGCTCCAAGGTGCTCCTCGGGGTTTCCCGCGCGCTGCCGGGCCAGGCCGACACGTGGTTCAACGACTTCTCGTCGGTTCTCGCGCAGAACGGCTTCCCGCAGGTCTTCAGCCCGTTCTCGAACGAACCCATCAAGGACGTCCGGCCCCCGGACCCCAAGCTCGCCAAGAGCCAGGTCGCCACGGTGGCCAAGCGCTCCATCGTGAAGGTCCGCGGTGAGGCACGCAGCTGCGGCAAGGTCCTCGAAGGCACCGGCTTCGTCTTCGCCGAGCGCCGCGTGATGACGAACGCGCACGTGGTCGGCGGTGTGGACGAACCGACGGTCCAGATAGGCGATCAGAACCAGGTGTACGACGCGAAGGTCGTCCTCTACGACTGGGAGAGGGACATCGCCGTATTGGACGTGCCCACGCTGAAGGCGCCCGCCCTGAAGTTCACGTCGAAGGACGCGCCCAGTGGTGCCGGCGCCATCGTGGCGGGCTTCCCCGAGGACGGGCCGTACGACGTCCGTCCCGCGCGGGTGCGCGGCCGCATCCAGGCCAAGGGCCCGGACATCTACCACCGCGACACCGTGCGCCGTGATGTGTACTCGCTCTACGCGACGGTCCGCCAGGGCAACTCCGGCGGCCCGCTCCTCACGCCCGACGGCAAGGTCTACGGCGTGGTCTTCGCGAAGTCCCTCGACGACCCGGACACCGGGTACGCACTGACGACGGACGAGGTCCGCGAGGACATCGAGCGGGGCCGCACCGCCAACCAAGAGGTCGACAGCCAGGGCTGCGCGCTCTAGAGCGGTGGTGGGAGAGCCCGGAGAGCCCGGAGAGCGGGGTCAGTCGCGCGTGTGCCGGAGCCGCGCGGAGACCCAGCGGGCCCTCCGGCGGAGGATGCGGGGAATGCCCATCGCCTGAGGGGGGCCGTGGTGGCCCGGGTCCTGCGGCCCGCCCCTCTCGTGGCTGTTCAGCGCTGTGGCCGAGCGGCGATTGCGTGCTACGTCACTGTAGTCGTGCGTCCAGCCCATACCCCGACGTGTGCCCGCGCCCCATGGTCGGTAACCGCGCGCAGGGGCCCCAATTGGCCTATGCGCGAGGCAATTGGCGTTCGTAGGACTGGTGTTCGCAACACCTCGCGGGCCCCGGCCCGCGCGGACTCACCGATCCGGTTCCGGGTCCTTCAGCCAGTTCACCAACTCCGTGGAGAACGCCACCGGGTCCTCCTCGTGCGGGAAGTGTCCGAGGCCGTCGAACAGGCGCCAGCGGTACGGGGCTTCGACGTACTCGCCGGAGCCCGCGGCGCTCCTCGTCCGCATCACGGGGTCCAGCGAACCGTGCAGATGGAGCGTCGGCACCCGCACCGGGCGCTTCATGCGCCGGTTGAACTGGAGCCCGTCGGGCCGCGCCATCGACCGCACCATCCAGCGGTACGGCTCGATCGAGCAGTGCGCCGTCGAGGGGATGCAGATGGCCCGCCGGTACGTCTCGACCGCCTCGTCGTCCGGCAGGCGTGGCCCCGACCAGTCCCGCACCAGACGGCCCACCAGGGCCCCGTCGTCGGCGACCAGTTGGCGTTCCGGCACCCACGGCCGCTGGAAGCCCCACACGTAGGAGGCGGCCGCGGTCTGCTTCCGGTCCGACAGCATCGCCGAGCGCCAGCGCCGAGGATGCGGCATGGAGGAGACGGCGAGGCGGCGCACCAGCTTGGGCCGCATCACGGCGGCCGTCCACGCCAGGTACCCGCCCAGGTCGTGCCCGACGAGCGCGGCGTCCGGCTCGCCGAGGGAACGTACGACTCCGGTGATGTCGAGCGCGAGGTTCGCCGGGTCGTAGCCGCGGGGCGTGCGGTCGCTGCCGCCCACGCCCCGCAGGTCCATCGCGACGGCCCGGAAGCCCGCGTCGGCGAGCGCCACCATCTGGTGCCGCCACGTCCACCAGAACTGCGGGAAGCCGTGCAGGAGAAGGACCAGCGGCCCGTCGCCCATCTCGGCGATGTGGAAGCGCGCGCCGTTGGCGGCCACGTCCCGGTGGGTCCAGGGTCCCTCGATGCGTACGGCCGAGGCGGGCTGCGCCGAACGGGCGGCGGGAACCTGCGTGGGGGCCTGGGTCTGATGGGCGGGGTCCGTCATGAGGACGAGCGTGCCACAGTGGCCCCCGTCTCACCGACTCGGACGTCGACAGCACCCGCAGGGCTCACCGCGCGAGGATGCGGCTTGACGTTCCCCAGTACGGCAGCCGTCTCCTTGGCCGAGGCGGCGACCTTCTGCGGGCCCTTGCCCTTCTTCGCCTTCTTCGCGAAGACGACGCCGATCAGCGCGAGCAGCCCGGCCACCAGCACGTTGGCGGCGAAGGACAGCAGGAAGCAGACGGCGAGGTTCCAGCCGCTCCAGGTACGGATGCCGTACGCGAGCGCGAAGCTCAGCATGGGCAGCGAGAAGATGAGGACCGCTCCGGCCGCGGCGAAGGCACCACCGCCGATCGCGCCGCGCTTGACGTCCTGGCGCAGCTGGGCCTTGGCCAGTGCGATCTCGTCGTGCACCAGCGCGGACATCTCGCCGGTCGCCGTGGCGACCAGCTGGCCGAGGCTGCGCTCGGCGCCGACAGGACCGTCGGGTGAGCTCATCGCGTTCTCCCCTTTTTCTCTTCTGATCTCTTCTGAGATATGTCTGCTCAGATCATGCCGGACCGTTGCCATCCTCGCGTTCCCCACCCGAGACTTCGGCAAGCCTTCGGTGCTCCGCCGCCTTCTTCTCGTAGATGGCGGCCATGCGGCGGTGGTACTCCGGATCGTCCTTCTCGTAGATGTCGGGTATGCCGCTGAGGTCCTCGTCGCGCTCCTCGTCCTCCCACAGCTTGCGGTACTTGGCGTTACGCATCTTCAGGAGGACTCCGGCGAGTACGGCCGCGATGAGGGAGCCCGACAGGACGGCCGCCTTGATCTCGTCGGTGAGCAGCGGGTTCTCGGTGAAGGCGAGTTCGCCGATCAGCAGCGAGACGGTGAAACCGATGCCGGCCAGTGAGGCGACCGCGAAGACGTCGGGCCAGGCCAGGTCGTCGTTCAGCTCGGCCTTGGTGAAGCGCGCCGCGAGCCATGTGCCGCCGAAGATGCCGACCGCCTTGCCGATGACCAGGCCGAGGACCACACCGAGCGTCTCCGGTTTGGTGAACACATCGCCGAGCGCGCCGCCCGAGACGACCACCCCGGCGCTGAACAGGGCGAACAGCGGCACGGCCAGGCCGGCGGAGAGGGGGCGTACGAGATGTTCGATGTGTTCGCCGGGGGAGTGCTCCTCGCTCTCGTCCTCCTTGTGGCAGCGCAGCATCAGGCCCATGGCGACGCCCGCGATGGTGGCGTGGATGCCGCTGTTGTACATCAGGCCCCAGATGGCGAGCGCCAGCGGAACGTAGATGTACCAGCCGCGCACCCGCTTCCTGAGCAGCAGCCAGAAGACGGCGAGGCCGAGGATGGCGCCGCCGAGCGCGGCGAAGTTGAGGTCGCTGGTGAAGAAGACCGCGATGATCAGGATCGCGAAGAGGTCGTCGACGACGGCGAGGGTGAGCAGGAAGGCGCGCAGGGCGGACGGCAGCGAGGTGCCGATGACCGCGAGGACCGCGAGGGCGAAGGCGATGTCGGTGGCGGTCGGGACGGCCCAGCCGTCGAGGGAGCCGCCGCCGACGGTGTTGGTGAGGACGTACACCAGCGCGGGCGCGGCCATGCCGCAGAGGGCCGCCACGACGGGCAGCGCCGCCGCTCTGGGGTCGCGCAGGTCGCCCGCGACCAGCTCGCGCTTGAGTTCGATGCCGGCGACGAAGAAGAAGACGGCGAGCAGCCCGTCGGCCGCCCAGTGCTGGATGGAGAGGTCGAGCCCGAGCGAGGCGGGGCCCAGGTGGAAGCCGCGCACCGAGTCGTAGGAGCCGCCGGCCGTGTTGGCCCAGATCAGTGCGGCGACGGCCGCGACCAGCAGCAGCACACCGCCGACGGTCTCGGCGCGCAGCGCGTCCGCCACGAAGTTCCGCTCGGGGAGCGAGAGGCGTCCGAGGACCTTGCGGTTGTTGTTGCTGGGCACGGGCGCGGTCACGAGAGTCGACCTCCGGTCGGTGGGCAGGGCGGAGCACATGCCGACCAGACTTCCCGGCGCACCTAGATCCTTCTCGTCGCGTCAGCTCGTCACGCGTTGACGTGATGTTGACGCGATCCTTAGCTTACCTAACGTACGCCCGGACGTATCCGGTGATCTTCACCTTAAGCACAAAGGAGCCGCCCGGCACGCTGCCGGACGGCCCCTTCGGTCGTACGAGAATCAGTCGCCTCCCGGCACTCAGTCCTCGCTGGGAGCGGCCGGGAGCCGCGTCTGGATCAGGTCCATCACCGAGGAGTCGGTGAGCGTGGTGACGTCACCGAGCTCACGGTTCTCCGCGACGTCCCGCAGCAGCCGGCGCATGATCTTGCCGGACCGGGTCTTCGGCAGCTCGGCCACCGGAAGGACCCGCTTCGGCTTGGCGATCGGGCCGAGCGTGGCGCCGACGTGGTTGCGCAGGTCCGCCACGAGCCCCTCGTCCTCGGCGTTCGCGGTGCCGCGCAGGATCACGAACGCCACGATGGCCTGGCCGGTCGTCTCGTCCGCCGCGCCCACGACCGCCGCCTCGGCGACCGCCGGGTGCGAGACGAGCGCGGACTCGACCTCGGTGGTGGAGATGTTGTGTCCGGAGACGAGCATCACGTCGTCCACGCGGCCGAGCAGCCAGATGTCGCCGTCGTCGTCCTTCTTGGCGCCGTCACCGGCGAAGTACCGGCCCTCGAAACGCGACCAGTACGTGTCGATGAACCGCTGGTCGTCGCCCCAGATGGTGCGCAGCATGGAGGGCCACGGCTCGGTCAGGACCAGGTAGCCACCGCCGCCGTCCGGCACCTCGTTCGCCTCGTCGTCGACGACGGTGGCGGCGATGCCCGGCAGGGCGCGCTGGGCGCTGCCCGGCTTGGTCTCGGTAACGCCCGGCAGCGGCGAGATCATCATCGCGCCGGTCTCGGTCTGCCACCAGGTGTCCACGATCGGGCAGCGGTCGCCGCCGATGTTCTTCCGGTACCACATCCACGCCTCGGGGTTGATCGGCTCGCCGACCGATCCGAGGACGCGCAGGCTGCTCAGGTCGAACTTCGCGGGGATGTCGTCGCCCCACTTCATGAACGTCCGGATCGCCGTGGGCGCGGTGTACAGGATGCTGACCTTGTACTTCTGGACGATCTCCCAGAAGCGGCCCTGGTGCGGGGTGTCCGGGGTGCCCTCGTACATCACCTGCGTCGCGCCGTTCGCCAGCGGGCCGTACGTGATGTACGAGTGGCCGGTGACCCAGCCGATGTCGGCCGTGCACCAGTAGACGTCGGTCTCGGGCTTGAGGTCGAAGACGGCGTGGTGGGTGTAGGCCGCCTGCGTGAGGTAGCCGCCGGAGGTGTGCAGGATGCCCTTCGGCTTACCCGTGGTGCCCGAGGTGTAGAGGACGAAGAGCGGGTGCTCCGCGTCGAACGCCTCGGGGGTGTGGTCGGCGGACTGCTTCTGCGTGATCTCGTGCCACCACACGTCGCGGCCCTCGGTCCACGCCACGTCCTGCTTGGTGCGCTGGACGACCAGGACGTGCCGGACCCCCTCGACGCGGCTGACGGCCTCGTCGACGGCGGGCTTGAGCGCGGAGGGCTTGCCCCGCCGGTAGCCGCCGTCGGAGGTGATGACGACCTTGGCGTCGGCGTCCTCGATGCGCTTGGCGATTGCGTCCGCGGAGAAGCCGCCGAAGACCACCGAGTGGGCGGCGCCGATGCGGGCGCAGGCCAGCATCGCGACGACCGCCTCGGGGATCATCGGCAGATAGACGGCGACGCGGTCGCCCTTTTGGACACCCAGCTCGGTCAGGGCGCCCGCGGCGCGGCTGACCTCGTCCTTCAGCTCGGCGTAGGTGATGGCCCGGCTGTCGCCGGGCTCACCCTCGAAGTGGATCGCGACACGGTCGCCGTTGCCCGCCTCGACGTGGCGGTCGACGCAGTTGTACGCGACGTTGAGCTTCCCGTCGGCGAACCACTTGGCGAACGGGGGGTTCGACCAGTCGAGCGTCTCGGTCGGCTCCGTGGCCCAGGTCAGCCGACGTGCCTGCTCTGCCCAGAAGCCGAGCCGGTCAGCCTTGGCCTGTTCGTACGCCTCCGCCGTGACGTTGGCCGCGGCGGCCAGCTCCGCCGGCGGCGCGAAGCGACGCTCCTCCTTAAGAAGGTTGGCCAGGCTTTCGTTGCTCACGACATCTCCCTTGCACTGCTTTGCCGGAGGCGACCGTTGTGTCCGAAGCCACAGCTCATCAGACACAACCCGTGGTGACAAGGGTCTGCCGAAAATTGGTTTAGACCTTTACCCGGTTTACCCGGAAGGCGTCCGCTCGGCCTCGTCCTGTGCCGTGGCGGACACCTGATCGAAGACCTCGTCGGGCAGCGGCTCGAGGCCGGTGCCCTCCGTCAGCAGATAGGCCTGCGCCTCTCCGACGTGGAAGTACATACCGTGCAGCTCAAGATCACCTTCGGCAAGTCGGCGCGCCACCGCGTCGTGCGCCTTCAAGTGCTCCAATTGCTGCACGACGTTGGTGAGGCAGAGCTGCTCCACCGCGTCGGCGGGCGCCCTTCCGGCCAGCCGCGCCCACGCCCTGTCCTGCGCTCCCATGCGCTCGACGCTCGGCAGGCCGTGCCGCAGCCACCGCTTCAACGGCGTCTGGGCGCCGCCGGGCGGGGCGCTGAGCAGCGCCTGCATGGCGCCGCACCCGGAGTGCCCGCACACGGTGATGGACCGCACCTTGAGCACATCGACCGCGTACTCGATGGCGGCGCCCACCGAATCGTCCCCGCTCTCGGCGCCCGGCAACGGCACCAGGTTGCCCACATTGCGGACGACGAACAGGTCACCGGGACCGCTCGACGTGATCATCGATGTGACCACTCGGGAGTCCGCGCAGGTCAGGAAGAGCTGTGCGGGCTGCTGGCCTTCACGCGCGAGCCTCGCGAGCTCGCCGCGCACATGGGGAGCCGTGTTCCGCTGGAACGCGCTGATCCCGCTGGCCAGTTGATGCCCGCTGGGCCGCCGCCGCACCTGTCCTTCCCGCTGCTGTTCCTCCTGCGGCCGGTCGCAGTGGTGGTTGCGCCACGGAGCCCAGGGCCTGCAACAGGAGTGGGAGGAGCTGGCGGGCTCGGCGATACGGGCCCCGGAGCGGCCCGTGATCTCGACGCTGCCGCCGTGTGCGGTGTGCGAGTCCTGCCAGCACTGCAGCGATTCGTACGCGGCGTGGTCCATGAAGGAGCCGTCCAGCTCCACGATGACGTCCGACCCTTGCGGGACGAGGTGCAGCGCCTTGCTGAGCCGCGGCACCGCGAGGAACGTCAACTGCCCGCGCACCCGCAGGCGGTGGACGCCGGCGTCGTCCTCGCAGTGGGTGATCCGGGTACGGGCGAGCCGGTGCAGCGAGACGGCCACGGCGACGGCGACGCCGAGCGCCACGCCTTCCAGGACACCGAGGAAGACCACGCCGAGGGTGGTGACGGCGTAGACGACGATCTCGCGGTGGCGGGTGATCGTACGGATGTGGTTCAGGCTGACCATCTGGATGCCGACGGCCATGACGAGGGCGGCGAGGGCGGCGAGCGGGATCAGCTCCAGGACGGGGACCAGGAGCAGCGCGGCCACTACCACCCAAACGCCGTGCAGCATCGTGGAGTTCCTGCTGACGGCGCCCGCGCGCACATTGGCCATGCTGCGCACCGCGACTCCGGCGACGGGAAGCCCGCCGAGCGCTCCGGACACGATGTTCGCCGAGCCCTGGCCGAGCAGCTCGCGGTCGAGGTCGGAGCGGCGCACGCCCGCGTGCAGCTCGGGCTGACCGCTGACGACCTTGTCGACGGCGACGGCGCCGAGCAGCGACTGCACGCTGCACACCAGCGTGATGGTGAGCACGGCCGCGACGAGGCCCAGTGCGGGCCCTTCGGGCAGTCCGGCCAGCGCGTGGCTGCGCCAGGACGGCAGGTCGACCCTGTCGACGTGCAGCCGGGCAGCCGAGGCGACGGCCGTCGCGGCGGCGACGGCGACCAGGGCCGCGGGCATGACACGGGCGATGCGGCCCGCCCGCCCGGGAATCCGGGGCCAGAGCAGCAGGATCGCCAGCGTCAGCACGCTGATCGTCAGGGCGGCCGGATGCAGGTCGGCCAGCTGGGCGGGGAGCGCCCGGAGGTTGTCGAGCACGACGCTCTGCGGGGTGCCGCCGAGCACGATGTGCAGCTGGGCGATGGCGATGGTGACGCCGATGCCGGCCAGCATGCCGTGGACGACGGCGGGGCTGACGGCGAGGGCCGTGCGGGCCACGCGCAGGCAGCCGAGTCCGAGTTGGGCAAGGCCGGCGAGGACCGTGATGGCGCAGGTGGTCCGCCAGCCGTACTGGTGGATGAGGTCGGCGGTGACCACGGTGAGACCGGCGGCGGGGCCGCTGACCTGGAGCGGTGATCCGCCGAGCGCTCCGACGAGGATGCCGCCGACGGCAGCGGCGACGAGGCCCGCCTGGAGCGGTGCGCCGGTGGCGAGGGCGATGCCGAGGGACAGCGGCAGGGCGATCAGGAAGACGGCGACCGACGCGGAGAGGTCGGCGCCCGCGATGCGGAATCTCTTGCCGGGCGGCGGGGCGTGGGGCTTGTGGGCAGGTGGCGTGTGAGCCGAGTCGGTGGTGCGAGTGGGGACGCAGGCAGACATGTTTCCCGTCTCCTCCGGGGCAGCGCGGTCGCGGACAAGGGGTCCTCCGGAGGGCTCCGGAGGGCGGATCGCGGCCGTGGGTCACGGCGTAACAGCGGCGGGATTACTCAACTCTCGGTAAACGAACCGTAATCCAGAGTAAAGGATTCGGGCGTACTTTCAGGGCAAATGGGGCAATAGGTCACTCTGATGAGTGAATAAAAAATGTAATCGGCTTGTCGTAAGATCAGCTTTCGACCTCCGTGCGAAGTTCGGTGTGATATGTCCCGACTTGCACGGAAAGTAGGTGGGCGGAACATGGCCGCCACCCGGAGGATCACCGCGAGCCTCACCGCCCTCGTGGCGTGTGCAGCGGCACTGGCCGGCTGTGCCGACGGAAACACCGGCACGAAGGAAGGCGCCCACGGCGCGAAGAAGGCGGCCGGTGCCCCGGCACCCAAGAACGCCGTCCGCATGATCGGCGACGGCTCCACGGCCTTCACCGGCAAGCAGCCGAACCTGCCGAGACCCGCCCGCCTGAAGCCGGGCCAGAAGCCACCGCAGTTCGTGGTCTTCTCCTGGGACGGGGCGGGCGAGGACAGCCAGAAGCTGTTCTCCCACTTCCGCAAGGTGGCCAAGCGGAACGACGCGACGATGACCTACTTCCTCAGCGGCGTGTACATGCTCCCCGAGGAGAAGCGCAGGCTCTACAAACCGCCGCAGCACCTGGCCGGCAGTTCGGACATCGGCTTCAATGACCGCGCGGGGATCAAGGACACCGTGGAGCAGCTCCGCGGCGCCTGGCTCGAGGGCAACGAGATCGGCACGCACTTCAACGGCCACTTCTGCGGCAGCGGCCGGGGCGTGGGCGAGTGGTCCGTCGCGGACTGGAAGAGCGAGATCAAGCAGGCCAAGTCCTTCGTGAAGGCCTGGAAGACGAACACGGGCGTGAAGAAGGCGCGGCCCCTGCCCTTCGACTACGACAAGGAGCTGATCGGCGCCCGCACCCCCTGCCTAGAGGGCCGCAAGAACTTCATGCGGGCAGCCGATCAGCTGGGCTTCCGCTACGACACCAGTGGCGTGAACGACCAGGTCTGGCCCAAGAAGAAGGAAGGGCTGTGGGACCTGTCCATGCAGCTCGTCCCGGTCCCCGGCCGCAAGTTCGAGACGCTCACCATGGACTACAACTTCATGGTCAACCAGTCCGGTTCGACCTCACAGGGCGACCCGGACAATCACGAGTACTGGGGCGACCAGATGCGTGACGGCCTGCTCCAGGGCTTCGACCGCGCCTATCACGGCAACCGCGCGCCGCTGATCATCGGCAACCACTTCGAGTCCTGGAACGGCGGCACGTACATGCGCGCCATCGAGGAGACCATCGAGACGGTCTGCACCAAGCGCGACGTGCGCTGTGTCTCCTTCCGCCAGCTCGCGGACTGGCTCGACGCGCAGGACCCGAAGACCTTGGCGAAGCTGACCGGGCTCAAGGTCGGCAAGGCGCCGAAGGAAGGCTGGGCGGCGTTCCTCTCCGCCCAGCCCGCACCCGCCCCGAAGGGCGTCCCGGGCGCACCGGCGGTCAAGCCGTAGCACCCAACGGCCGCGTCGGACCGTGGCGTTCAGCGGCCCGACCCGACTTGACCCGGCCCGGTCAGGCCGTGGCGGTCATGCGCTCGCGCAGCACGAAGGCGGGGTCGACCTGGGCGGCCAGGTCGGCTCCCGTCCGCTCGTTGCCCCAGCTCTGCGCGTTCTTCAGGTGGAAGTGGACCATCTGGCTGGTGTAGCGGTCCCAGTCGCGTCGGTCGTACGAGGCGTCGACGGTGTCCTGAAGCGCTTGCAGGGAACGGCGGTTGTCCTCCTCCAGGAACTCGAAGCGCGGCGGGTGGCCCTTCTCCATGGCGCGCACCCAGTCCGAGTGCCCGACGGTCACCAGGAGGTCGTCGCCGACCTGCTCGCGCAGGAAGTCCACGTCGTCCTGGCCCTGCACCTTGTTGCCGACGACCGCGAGGCTGACCCCGAAGTCCCGCGCGTAGTCCTTGTACTGGCGATAGACGGAGACTCCCTTCCTCGTCGGCTCCGCCACCAGGAACGTCATGTCGAAGCGCGTGAACATGCCGGAGGCGAAGGAGTCCGAACCCGCGGTCATGTCCACGACCGCGTACTCGTCGCGGCCGTCGACGAGGTGGTTCAGGCAGAGCTCCACCGCTCCCGTCTTGGAGTGGTAGCAGGCGACACCGAGGTCGGCTTCGGTGAACTGCCCGGTGACCATCAAACGCACGGTGGCGTCGTCGAGTTCCACGGGTCGCGCACACGCGTCGTACACGGGGTTGTCCTCGCGCACCCGCAGGAGCCGCGAGCCCTCGCCGGGGGGCGTCGTCTTGATCATCGTGTCCGCCGAGGCGATCCGCGGATTGGAGCCCCGCAGGTAGTCCTTGATCAGGGGCAGGCGTGCGCCCAGGGCGGGCAGCTCGGCCGCCTCCGCCTCGTCGAGGCCGAGGGCGGGACCCAGGTGCTGGTTGATGTCGGCGTCCACCGCGATGACGGGTGCACCGGTTGCGGCGAGGTGGCGGATGAAGAGCGAGGACAGCGTGGTCTTGCCGCTGCCGCCCTTCCCTACGAAAGCGATTTTCATAACCACGAAGAGTAGCGGCTCATGTGCAAGGAGTGCTCGGTCCGCGTGAAGAAGACCACTCCTTCGTGGAGCCGGGCCGGGAAGTACGTAGGGTCGTACTCATGAGTACGCCAGCCGATCCTTCCCCGAACCCCCGGTCCCGCGCGGGCGGGGAAGACCCCCTCGTGGCCCTGGGCGCGCTGCCCGGTGTGGCCGACTCCGTGGACTCCGTGCGCAAGGCCGTGGACCGGGTCTACGGGCACCGGATCATGCGGCGCCGGAGCAACGAGATCACCTCCGAGGCGGCACTGCGCGGCGCCCGCGGCTCCGCTGCGCTCTCCGGCGCCGAGTGGGCGCTCGAAGAGGTGCGGCGGCGTACCGACTTCCGTGGCGACGAGGAGGCGCGCACGATCGGCGCGGCCCTGCGGCTGACCGCCGAGTCCGGTCAACTCCTGTCCATCTGGCGGCAGTCTCCGCTCCGGGTCCTCGCGCGGTTGCACCTGGTCGCGGCGGCCGACTCCACCGAGGGCGCGGGGCGGCCGAGGCTGGCGGGCGAGCCCGTCGACGAACCGCTGATCGAGCTCCCCCTGCCGGACGCGGACGAGGTGGCGGGCCGCCTGGAAGGGCTGTCGCAGCTGATCATCGCGGGCAGTGCGGCGCCGGCCCTGGTGACGGCGGCCGTGGTCCATGGAGAGCTGCTCAGCCTGCGCGCCTTCGGCTCGCACAACGGCCTGGTCGCACGGGCCGCCGAGCGCATCGTCCTGGTGGGCAGCGGCCTCGACCCGAAGTCGATCTGTCCGGCTGAGGCTGGGCACGCGGAACAGGGCAGGGCGGCCTACGTAGCGGCCCTCGACGGCTACGCGTCCGGCACGCCGGAGGGCATGGCGGCCTGGATCGCCCACTGCGGCAGGGCGGTCGAACTCGGCGTCAGGGAATCGGCGGCGGTGTGCGAGGCGCTGCAGCGCGGCGCGGCGTGAGAGCCTGCGCCGGGGGGCTCCCGTAGGTCCTGAACAGGACTGGGGTCTGAACAGGGTTGCGGCGGTACGGAATCCGTACCGCCGCTGGCATGTTCACCGGGTTACCAAGCGTCCTCGAAGTGTTGCCCATCAGGTCGGGAACGTTGCCCGTCACCTGGTGCGACTGGCCCGTAATCGACGGGTCGACGTCGCGTGGGTGCTCGGTGTTCATGCTTCGGTCCGTGGGGCCTTTGCTGCGTTTAAAGGTGATCCTCTCGGATGTCCTTGGTCTCGCGGGCCGTTGACTCCTTTGTACTCCTGTCCTGGGGTAAGCGGAAGTGCTGGCCGCACTTCTTTACTTTTAGGTTCAAACAGGAGCGAATCCGGCATATGCGCCCGGCCTGTCTCCGCCTGGTCAGCTCGCGGTCGCGCGGCGCCGACTGGCGAGCCAGACGAGCCCCGCCGTGGCCGCCGCGGCGCCGACCGCGGCCGCCGCGACGAGCGCGGGGCGGGGAGGCGCGGGCAGGCGCTGCTTCAGGCGCACCGGCCGGTGGAAGTCGAGGATCGGCCACGCGCGCGTGAGGGCCTCGCGGCGCAGCGCCCGGTCCGGATTGACCACGAAGGGATGCCCCACGGACTGCAGCATCGGCAGATCGGTCGCCGAGTCGCTGTAGGCGTAGCAGCGGTCGAGGTCGTACCCCTCCGACTGCGCGAGCTCCTTGATCGCCACTGCCTTGGTGGGCCCGTACGCGTAGTACTCCACCTCGCCCGTGAAGCATCCGTCGTCGCCGACCACCATGCGGGTGGCCACCACCCGGTCCGCGCCGAGGAGCTCGCCGATCGGCTCGACGACCTCCGCGCCCGAGGTGGAGACGATGACGACGTCGCGGCCCGCGGCGTGGTGCTCCTCGATGAGGGACGCGGCCTCGTCGTAGATGATCGGGTCGATCAGGTCGTGCAGGGTCTCGGCGACGATCTCCTTGACCTGCTGCACGTTCCATCCACGGCAGAGCGCGGACAGGTACTCACGCATCCGCTCCATCTGATCGTGGTCCGCGCCGCCCGCGAGGAAGACGAACTGCGCGTAAGCGGTGCGCAGTACCGCTCTGCGGTTGATCAGGCCGCCTTGGTAGAACGACTTGCTGAAGGTGAGCGTGCTCGACTTCGCAATGACCGTCTTGTCCAGGTCAAAGAACGCGGCAGTGCGAGGCAAGGAGTGGTTTTCCACGAGGTCGAGCATAGGCGCCCACCATTCGGCGTAAGCTGAGGCGCGTGGGTTTGCCTGAGAAGGCTCTCGGGTACACCATGGAAGTCACGGATCGTTCGCGACCGTGCTAACCCGGTCTGGCTCCTCCCCCCCCCGAGTCGGACCGTGGGGACGACCCCCGCTCTCCCCCCCGGCGGGGGTCGTCGCATGTCCGGATGGGTTTTTGAACCCTCCGCTGATCCTCTTCCGGCCCTCGAGCCGTTCTCCGCGCCGACTCCACCCTCTCTCACCTCACCCATGATCCGTCACCGTGCGTAGCCGTGAGGCTGCGCTGTGGAAGTCGTGGGAAGACGGTGTGATGTCACCGGTATGGGTGATGGGGATATTCACAGGCATCGCCTTGTCCACAGTTATTGACCAAGATCCACACGATTTCCAGCAGCGCTGCACGCTGATTCCGCCCGTTCCGCTCGCGAAGTTCATGGCCGGATTGCCTGCCCGGTTCTTCGCGGTCGCGGGGCGCGGCATTCACAGGCGTCTTGCGGTGACAGGGGGATGGAGATCGTGAGTGGAGTCAGTGCGCGTGACGGGGCCGCGTCGGCCGACGGGCGGCAGGGTGGACCGCTGATCGTCACGGAGGACGTGGAGCTGCTGGACGACCTGCTGCGGCTGTGCGCCGCGGCGGGAGCACGGCCCGAGGTGCACCACGGCGGCCCCGGGCACAGGGAGGGCTGGGACTCGGCACCGCTCGTCCTCGTCGGGGACGACGCGGCGGACCGAGTGCGGGGAGCCGGACGGCGGCGTGGGGTCGTCCTGGTCGGGCGTGATCAGGACGACCCCGAGGTCTGGCGGCGGGCGGTGGAGATCGGCGCCGACCACGTGCTGCTCCTGCCGGACGGCGAGCAGTGGCTCGTGGACCGCATCGCGGACGTGGCGGAGGGCGTGGGACGGCCCGCGCTGACCGTCGGGGTCATCGGAGGCCGCGGCGGGGCCGGAGCCTCCACTTTGGCGTGCGCCCTCGCGGTCACGGCGGCACGGGCCGGGCGGCGCACGATGCTCGTCGACGCGGACCCACTGGGCGGCGGCCTCGACGTGCTCCTCGGCGGCGAGAGCGCCGAAGGACTCCGGTGGCCGGCGTTCGCCGCGTCGCGCGGCAGGGTCGGCGGCGGCGCGCTGGAGGAGTCACTGCCGGAGCTGCATGCGCTGCGGGTCCTGAGCTGGGACCGGGGCGAGACGGTCACGGTCGCCCCGGAGGCCGTGCGGGCAGTCGTCGCGGCGTCCCGCAGGCGTGGCGGCGCGGTCGTTGTCGACCTGCCCCGGAGGGTGGACGAGACGGTCGCCGAGGCGCTCGCACAGGTGGACCTCGGACTCCTGGTGGTGCCTCCCGAACTGCGCGCGGTGGCGGGGGCGCGCCGGGTGGCGTCGGTGGCCGGAATGGTCCTCCGGGATCTGCGAGTGGTGGTCGCCCAGGGCGCGGAGCCCGGAGGGCTCGACCCCGAAGAGGTCGCGCGCCTCCTCGGACTGCCACTGGCCGGTGAAGTGCCCTGGGAGGCCGGTCTGGCCGCGTCGCTGGCCGCGGGGGCCCCACCCGGAGGCGCCGCGCGCGGCCCCCTCGCGCGGTTCTGCACCGCCTTCTGGGACCGGCTGCCCGCCGATGCCGCGGGAGGGGGCGCATGAGCGCGGTGGTCGGGGCCCGGATGCTGGACGGGGTGCGGCAGTGGCTCGCGGAGAGCGGCACGGAGCCGACCCCGGCCCGGGTCGCCGAAGCGCTGCGGGCCCAGGGCCGGGTGCTCGGGGACACCGAAGTCCTCGGCGCGGCGGCCCAGTTGCGCTCGGAGCTGGTCGGAGCCGGGCCCTTGGAGCCGCTGCTCGCGGATGCCTCGGTGACCGACGTGCTGGTCTCCGCGCCCGACCGGGTGTGGGTGGACCGGGGCGGCGGTCTGGAGCTCACGGGCGTCACGTTTCGGGACGCGACCGCGGTGCGGCGGCTCGCCCAGCGCCTCGCGTCCGTGGCCGGGCGCCGCCTCGACGACGCGCGGCCCTGGGTGGACGCACGCCTCCCGGACGGCACCCGTCTGCACGCGGTGCTTCCACCGGTCGCCGTGGGCTCGACGTGCCTCTCCCTGCGAGTCGTGCGGCCCCATGCCTTCACCCTCACGGAACTGGTCGCCGCGGGTACGGTCCCGCCCGGCGGCGACCGCATCCTGCGGGCACTGCTCGACGCCCGGCTGTCCTTTCTGATCAGCGGCGGCACCGGCAGCGGCAAGACGACCCTGCTGAGCGCCCTCCTCGGCCTGGTGGGCCCCGACGAGCGGATCGTGCTCGCGGAGGACTCCGCGGAGCTGAAACCCGAACACCCCCACGTGGTCCGCCTGGAATCGAGGCCCGCGAACCAGGAAGGCGCGGGTCACGTCGGCCTGGACGACCTGGTGCGGCAAGCCCTGCGGATGCGTCCCGACCGGCTCGTCGTCGGCGAGGTGCGGGGCGCGGAAGTGGTGCATCTGCTGGCCGCGTTGAACACGGGGCATGAGGGCGGCTGCGGCACGGTCCACGCCAACGCCGCGTCGGACGTGCCCGCTCGCCTGGAGGCCCTGGGGACGGCCGCGGGCCTGGACCGGGCTGCCCTGCACAGCCAGCTGGCGGCCGCACTGTCGGTGGTGATCCATCTGGTACGGGACAGGGCGGGGCGTCGCCGTATCGCCGAGGTGCATGTGCTGGAGCGGGCCGACTCCGGCCTGGTGGTGACCGCGCCGGCACTGCGGTGGGGCGAGACGGCCTTCACCCGCGAGCGCGGCTGGGAGCGGCTGAACTCACTGCTCTCGACCGAAGCCCGGGGTGAAGCCCGGTGAACACCTCGATGTGGGCGGCGGCCGTGTGCGCCGGAAGCGCGGCCCTGCTCCTGATGGACCGCCGGGGCCATGAGTCCCGCCGCGCACGATCACTGTTCGAGGACACGAAGACAGAACTCACCGAAGCCCGGCCCTGGCGCCGGACACTCGCGGCCGGGCGTGGCCGGGTGCGCCACGAATGGTGGTGCCTGGCAGCCGGATCGGCGGTCGCGCTGCTGGGGGAGTCCGTGCTGCCGCTCGTCGTGGGCGTGGCGGGGGTGCCGGTGGCGGCGCGGGTGCGACGGGCCAGGGACGCGCGCCGGGAACGCGGGCGACGGGGCGACGCGGTGATCGCTCTGTGCGGTGAACTCGCGGGCGACGTGCGCGCGGGACGGCAGCCCGCGGAGTCACTGCGACGGGCCCTGGACGAAGCCACCGCCGCAGGTGCCGGAGTCGGGGCGTCCCGGAGCGCGGTGCTGGCGGCGGCACGGTTCGGCGGAGATGTGCCGGAGGCGCTGCGGCAGGCGGCTCGGGAGCCGGGCGCCGAGGGGCTGCTGGGGCTCGCGGCGTGCTGGCGGGTGGCGGTGGACCGCGGCGCGGGCCTCGGCGCCGGCCTGGAGCGCCTGGAGGGCGCCCTGCGCGCCGAGCGCGACCGACGGGCTGACCTGCGGGCCCAGTTGGCGGGCGCCCGGTCGACAGCCGTGATGCTCGCCGGGCTCCCGGTGCTGGGCCTGCTGATGGGCAGCGCGCTGGGCGCGCAGCCGCTGCGAGTGCTGCTCCACACGGGGCCGGGGCTGGCGTGCCTGGCGGCGGGCGGAGTGCTGGAGGCCGCCGGGGTGTGGTGGGCGCTGCGGATCGTACGAGGGGCGGAGGAGCGATGAACGTTGTCCACAGGCTGGGGGTGGCCGTGTGGGAAGGCGCGGCGATCCTCTGGCTCGGCCTGACGGTGCTGGCCGCACGCCGGGAGAGGGCACTGCGGTCCCGTACGGCAAGGACGCTGGACACAGCGAACCGCCCCGCACGCCGCACGACACCCCTGTCGGCCCGCTGGGCCCGGGCACGGGAATGGCTCCCCTTGGCCGGGACGGCGAGCGCTGCCTACGTCCTGGTGGGCGGAGTACCGGGCCTGCTGGCCGGGGCGGCCGCCGGATACATCGCCTGGCGCCACAAACAGCGAAAACGAGCATCCCTCCAGACCCCGGACGACCCATCCGATACAGAGCGAGCGGCAAACCAACTCCCCTTGGCAGCCGACCTCCTGGCGGCCTGCGTCGCCGCCGGGGCGAGCCCTGTCGCAGCCGCCCACGCGGTCGGGGAGTCCCTGCAAGGCCCGATCGGCATACGACTGGCACGCGGCGCGGCGGAAGTGAGGCTCGGCGGCGAACCAACGGACGCCTGGCGGCATCTGGGTGCCGTACCCGGCGCCGCTCCACTGGCCCGACTCCTGGAGCGGGCGGGCGAATCCGGAGCACCGGCCGCGGACCCGGTGGCCCGCCTGGCGGCGGACGCCAGGGCGGAACGTTCCCGGGCGGCGACGGCCGGAGCGCGCAGAGCAGCGGTCCTGATGACGGCTCCAGTGGGCCTGTGCTTCTTGCCGGCGTTCGTGGCGGTCGGGGTACTACCGGTGGTGATCGGCCTGGCCCATGGCTTGCTGACCGAGCCCTGAACACCCGAGCAGCCACGACAAGTTCAGCGGAGCACCAAGAACCCCCCACAACCAGTGAGCCGAGAAGCACCACCAACTAACGCGATCTACAGGGAGATCGAAATGCAGGGGCAAACAATGCAACAACAGCCACAGACACAACAACCAACACAACAACCAACACAGCGACGCAACCAGAGGACTCGATGGCGGCTCCGCGAGCTGAGCCGACGAGGGTGCTCGCTGCGCACGGACACGGGAATGGTCACGTCCGAGTACGCGATGGGCCTGATCGCGGCGGTGGGCTTCGCCGGCTTGCTCTACAAGGTGGTGACGAGCGGGCAGGTCAGAGCGGCGCTGCAGGCGGTCGTGGAAAGGGCGCTCGATGTTCCGTTCTGACGCCATGCGAAGCGGACGCTTCGCGGACCGTGGGTTCGTGACAGCTGAGGCGGCTGTCGTGCTGCCGACGCTGGTGCTGTTCACCATGGCGCTGATCTGGACACTGCTGGCGGCCTCGGCGCAGATCCAGTGTGTGGACGCCGCGCGGGCGGGGGCTCGCGCGGCGGCCCGGCAGGACCCCGACGGCGCGGCCGCCGCTGCGGCACGGCAGGCGGCCCCGGGCGGGGCGAGCGTGTCCGTGCGGCGCGAGGGCGACCTGGTGCGGGTCGAGGTGGCGGCGGACGTGCCGGGCCCCCAGGTGCTGGGCCTGGGCCTGCGGCTGCGGTCCGACGCGGTGGCGTTGGCCGAGGAGACGGTGGGGGTGGGCGTATGAGGGCCGGACGGTGGCGCGCGGACCGTGGGGCCGCCACGGTGTGGGTGGTCGTCGTGATGGCTGTGCTCGGCGTGGTCTGCGGCGCGGTGCTCGCGATGGCGCAGGCCGTCGTGGTCCGGCACCGGGCGGGCGGCGCGGCGGACCTGGCGGCGCTCGCGGCGGCGGACCGGTGGACGGCGGGTTCCGCGAGAGCGTGCGCGGGGGCGGTGCGGGTGGCGGAGGCGCAGGGTGCGCGGGTGGTGCGGTGCGTGCTCCGCGGCGACCTCTCCGAGGTTACGGCTTCCTCCTCGGCGGGTCCCTTCTCCGCCACGATCAGATCCCGTGCGGGCCCGCCCCAACTCCCTCCCTCCCCTCACCCCCACCGCCCCGCAGGACCGGGAGCCCCAAGCCCGCCGCTCCACGACGGGTAACTCCCACCCACCCACCCACCCACCCCCACCCGGCGCTCAGCCGCGAAACCGGCCGGGAGACCGTGGGGCCCGGGGCACAGGCACCCCCACCGGCGGACGGCCGCGCAACCGGCCGGAGGGGACGTGGGGGTATGTGCGCACGGAGCACCGAGGAGACATCGGCGTCTTTGTCCTTGTGCCGTGGCGAAGGGATAGCGAGTACGTACATACCCCCGCGGCCCCGCCCCACAGACGAACCCCAGGCGAGCCCGGCGAGCACACGCAGACGCCCACGGACCGCCCCACAGCCGAACCCAAGGCGCCCCCGCCCCCAGCCGAACCTATGGCGCCCCCGCCCCGGACACCCCCGCCCCCACCCCACCCGCATCCCGCAACAAAACCGAAAGGAGCCGAACCGCCCCCCGCTTGTGCAGAGGATCGTTGCCGTTGCCGCACTTGGGGGACTGGATGCACGAAGGGCAGCCCGCCTCGCACTCACAGGAAGCGATCGCTTCCCGCGTAGCCGTCAGCCACTCCCGCGCCGTGTGGAAGGCCCGCTCGGCGAACCCCGCCCCGCCCGGATGACCGTCGTACACGAAGACCGTGGGAAGGAGCGTGTCCGGGTGCAGCGGGACGGAGACGCCACCGATGTCCCATCGGTCACACGTGGCGAACAGCGGCAGCATGCCGATGGACGCGTGCTCGGCGGCGTGCAGCGCGCCGCCGAGGATCTCGGGATTGACGCGGGCGGCGTCGAGTTGGTCCTCGGTCACGGTCCACCAGACGGCCCGCGTCCGGAGCGTACGGGGAGGGAGGTCCAGCTTGGTCTCGCCGAGGACCTCTCCGGTGAGGAGACGACGACGGAGGAAGGAGACGACTTGGTTGGTGACTTCGACGGAGCCGTAGCAGAGCCGCCCGGCGCCCCAGGGGACCTCGGTGTCCGTCTCCAGGATGGAGATGGCCGTCGTGTCGCGGGCGGTCGTGGAGTAGGGCGGCGCGGCCTCTTCGACGAGGGCCACCGAGTCCTCCAGGTCGAGGTGGCGAACGAGATACGTACGGCCTTGGTGGAGGTGGACCGCGCCCTCGTGCACGGTGGTGTGCGCGGCGGACGCGTCGACCGTGCCGAGGAGCCGCCCCGTGCCCTCCTCGACGATCTGGACGGGCTTCCCGCCCTCGCCCCGGATGTCGGTGAGGTCGGCGGCCCGCTCGCGACGGGTCCAGTGCCACGCCTTGGTCCGGCGCCGGAGCAGTTTCGCGGCTTCCAGCTGTGGGAGCAGTTCCTCGGCGGCGGGCCCGAAGAGGGCCATGTCCTCGTTCACGAGGGGGAGTTCGGAGGCGGCGGCGCAGAGGTGGGGCGCGAGGACGTACGGGTTGTCGGGGTCGAGGACCGTGGACTCCACGGGCTGCTGGAACAGCGCTTCGGGGTGGTGGACGAGATACGTGTCCAGCGGGTCGTCGCGGGCGACGAGCACGGCCAGGGCCCCCTGCCCCGTCCGCCCCGCACGCCCGGCCTGCTGCCAGAGGGAGGCCCGGGTGCCGGGGTAGCCGGCGATGACGACGGCGTCGAGCCCGGAGACGTCCACGCCGAGTTCGAGCGCGGTGGTGGCGGCGAGCCCGAGGAGTTCGCCGGAGTGCAGGGCGCGCTCCAGGGCGCGGCGCTCTTCGGGGAGGTAGCCGCCGCGGTAGGCGGCGACGCGCCGGACGAGGGAGCGGTCGACCTCGGCGAGGCGTTCCTGGGCGATCACCGAGATCAGCTCGGCGCCGCGCCGGGAGCGTACGAAGGCGACGGAGCGGACGCCCTGGACGGTGAGGTCGGTGAGGAGGTCCGCGGTCTCGGCGGTGGCGGTGCGGCGCACGGGGGCGCCCTTCTCGCCGTGGAGATCGGTGAGAGGGGGTTCCCAGAGGGCGAAGACGAGGTCGCCGCGGGGTGAGGCGTCGTCGGCGACCTCGCGGACGGGCAGCCCGATGAGGCGCTCCGCGGACGCGGCGGGCTCGGCGGAGGTGGCGGAGGCGAGGAGGAAGACGGGCTCGGAGCCGTAGCGGGCGCAGAGGCGGCGCAGGCGGCGCAGGACCTGGGCGACGTGGGAGCCGAAGACGCCCCGGTAGGTGTGACATTCGTCGATGACGACGTAGCGAAGGGCGCGCAGGAAGGAGGACCAGCGGG
This sequence comes from Streptomyces sp. NPDC093510, assembly GCF_040683555.1. Classification (NCBI taxonomy): domain Bacteria; kingdom Bacillati; phylum Actinomycetota; class Actinomycetes; order Kitasatosporales; family Streptomycetaceae; genus Streptomyces; species Streptomyces sp. NPDC093510. The sequence continues at coordinate 151,359 of NZ_JBFBEE010000011.1, read as the reverse complement.
GGTGGGAGGGGAGGATCCCGCGGTGCAGCATGTCGGGGTTGGTCAGGACGTAGTTGGCGTACTGACGTACCCATTCGCGTTCTTCGAAGGGCGTGTCGCCGTCGTACACGGCGGGGCGCACCGCGTTGCCGAGGGGGGCCGCCAGCTCGCGGACGGCCCGGCGCTGGTCGGCGGCGAGGGCCTTCGTGGGGGCCAGGTACAGGGCGGTGGCGCCGCGGCCGTTGGGCGCTTCGGAGCCGTCCAGGAGGGCGGAGAGGACGGGGGTGAGGTAGGCCAGCGACTTGCCGGACGCCGTGCCGGTGGCGACGACCACGGACTCGCCGTCCAGGGCGTGCTCGGCGGCCTGCGCCTGGTGGGCCCAGGGGTGCTCGATGCCCGCGGCTCGGACGGCGGATATGACCTCGGGCCGGATGCGGTCGGGCCAGACTGCATACCGGGCCTCGCGCGGGGGCAGGTGCTCCGTATGAGTGACGCGCGATGCACGGCTCGGCCCCGCGGTGAGCCGGTCAAGAACGGTCCGCGGGGACGTGCGTGCCGGGGCTCCCACAGCGGGTCCTCCGGGAGGAGAAAATTTGGCCATCGGCATCGAGTGTGTCACTGGCGGGATGGACAATGAGCCCAAGGCGTCGTGCACGCCTGCCTGTAAGTGATTGAATGCCATCGCGGCTGGCGATCCGTCCTGGGGGCTCTGCCGAGGTGTCCCGAGGGATGACCGCTCGATAGCAAGGTGCTGGAGGATCCGTGGACCTGTCCCTGTCGACCCGTACCGTCGGCGATCGTACGGTCGTCGAGGTCGGTGGCGAAATCGATGTGTATACCGCGCCCAAGCTGCGCGAACAGTTGGTAGAGCTGGTGAACGACGGCAGTTTTCATCTGGTCGTCGACATGGAGGGCGTGGACTTCCTCGACTCCACCGGGCTCGGCGTGCTGGTCGGCGGCCTGAAGCGGGTGCGTGCCCATGAGGGCTCGCTGCGCCTGGTCTGCAACCAGGAGCGCATTCTCAAGATCTTCCGCATCACCGGCCTGACCAAGGTGTTCCCGATTCACACCTCGGTCGAGGAAGCGGTCGCGGCCACCGACTGAGTGGTCGGCGGATGATCGGCCACCGATTGAGTGGCGGCCGAGCTTCGGCCGACCGGAAGCCGGACGTCCCGGGCCCGGGGCCCGGGACGGCAGTACAGCAGGGGACCGGGCCTGCGGCCCGGCCCCCTGACAGCACGCGCGTCGTCGAGGGGGATGCATGGCCACCGTTGAACTCCGCTTCAGCGCGCTGCCCGAACACGTCAGGACCGCCCGACTCGTGGCGGCCGCGGTGGCGCGCAAGGCCGGGGTGGACGAGGCCGTTCTCGACGAGGTCAGGCTCGCGGTCGGGGAAGCCTGCACGCGCGCCGTCGGGCTGCATCAGAGCAGCGGTGTGACGGCCCCCGTGCGGGTGGCGCTGATCGAGGACGAGAAGCAGTTCTCCATCGAGGTCGGTGACGAGGCGCCCCGTGCGGCGCCCGGTGACCGGGCGCCCGGCGCGCGCCTCGACGGCGACGACGCCGAGGGCGAGGACGAGATGGGCCTCGCGGTCATCAGCGGCCTCGTGGATGACGTAGAGGTCACGGCCGGCGAGTCCGGCGGCATCATCCGTATGCGCTGGCCCACCACGCCGGCCGCGCTGCTCCCCTGACGCCGGTCGCGGCGTCTTCCCGTCTCCCCGACGTCGCCGTCCCGCGACCCTTTCGGCCCTGTCACCGCCACGGTGAACAGGGCCTTTTCTTATTCTGATCATTTATTTCCTAGATCAACGATCTCCCGTCAACGGTTTTGAGGCATTACCGCTTTCGGGGTCAATCGTGACGCCGGATCATTTGCTGAGAAGCGATCTCAGGTCAATTCCGTTTGTGGCGCTCTGTTTTGATCAGGTTCCGCTCCCTACAATCCGTCCACATCTTGAGCTCAGCCCAAGCGTCAAGGAGGACGAATGGCGGGGCTTTCTACCCCTCATCAGTTTGACCACCCCTCAACCTTCGCAGCCGCAGTCCTGACCAACGACAATCGCCTCATCGTGATGGCCATCGCGGCCGTCGCGGTCGCGGCTCTTGTTGTCGCGGGTGTGCTCGTACGACAAGTACTCGCGGCAGGCGAGGGCACCGACAGCATGAAGAAGATCGCGAAGGCGATCCAGGTGGGCGCGAATGCCTATCTGGGACGCCAGCTGCGCACTGTCGGCGTATTCGCCGTCGTGGTGTTCTTCCTGCTCATGCTGCTGCCCGCGGACGACTGGAATCAGCGCGCCGGACGATCGATCTTCTTCTTGGTCGGAGCGGCGTTCTCGGCGACCACCGGCTATATCGGCATGTGGCTCGCCGTACGCAGCAACGTTCGTGTGGCAGCCGCCGCCCGAGAGGCCACTCCGGCAGAAGGTGAGCCCGAAAAGGATCTCACCGCCGTTTCGCACAAGGCCATGAAGATCGCTTTCCGCACGGGCGGCGTAGTCGGCATGTTCACGGTGGGGCTCGGTCTTCTGGGCGCCTCCTGTGTGGTGCTCGTCTACGCGGCCGACGCGCCGAAGGTGCTCGAAGGTTTCGGCCTCGGCGCCGCACTGATCGCGATGTTCATGCGTGTCGGCGGCGGCATCTTCACCAAGGCCGCCGACGTCGGCGCCGACCTGGTCGGCAAGGTCGAGCAGGGCATTCCGGAGGACGATCCGCGCAATGCCGCGACCATCGCCGACAACGTGGGCGACAACGTCGGCGACTGCGCCGGCATGGCCGCCGACCTCTTCGAGTCCTATGCCGTGACGCTCGTCGCCGCGCTGATCCTCGGAAAGGTGGCGTTCGGCGACTCCGGGCTCGCCTTCCCGCTGATCGTCCCGGCCATCGGTGTCGTCACGGCGATGATCGGCATCTTCGCGGTGGCGCCCCGGCGCTCCGACCGCAGCGGCATGAGCGCCATCAACCGCGGCTTCTTCATCTCCGCCGTCATCTCGCTCGTGCTCGTGGCCGTGGCCGTCTTCGTCTACCTGCCGTCCACGTACGCGGACCTGGACGGCGTCACGGACACGGCGATCAAGGGGCACGACGGCGATCCGCGGGTTCTCGCGCTCGTCGCCGTGGCCATCGGCATCGTGATGGCCGCGCTGATCCAGCAGCTCACCGGCTACTTCACCGAGACCAACCGGCGTCCCGTCCAGGACATCGGGAAAACCTCGCTCACCGGCCCGGCCACCGTCGTCCTCGCCGGCATCTCGCTCGGTCTGGAATCGGCCGTCTACACCGCGCTGCTGATCGGGCTCGGCGTGTACGGGGCGTTCCTGCTCGGCGGCACGTCGATCATGCTCGCCCTCTTCGCGGTCGCCCTCGCCGGTACGGGACTGCTGACCACGGTCGGCGTCATCGTCGCCATGGACACCTTCGGTCCCGTCTCCGACAACGCGCAGGGCATCGCCGAGATGTCCGGCGACGTCCAGGGCGCGGGCGCGCAGGTCCTCACCGACCTGGACGCCGTCGGCAACACCACCAAGGCCATCACCAAGGGCATCGCCATCGCGACCGCGGTCCTCGCGGCCTCGGCGCTCTTCGGCTCCTACCGCGACGCCATCGCGGAAGCGGCCAAGGACGTCGGCGAGAAACTCGGCGACGGCGCTCCGATGAACCTCGTGATGGACATCTCACAGCCCAACAACCTGGTGGGCCTGATTCTCGGCGCCGCGGTCGTCTTCCTCTTCTCGGGGCTCGCGATCAACGCGGTGTCGCGGTCGGCGGGAGCCGTGGTCTACGAGGTGCGGCGGCAGTTCCGCGAGCACCCCGGGATCATGGACTACACGGAGGAGCCCGAGTACGGGCGCGTCGTCGACATCTGCACCAAGGACGCGCTGCGCGAGCTGGCCACACCGGGCCTGCTCGCCGTGCTCACGCCGATCGCGGTCGGCTTCTCGCTCGGCGTCGGCGCGCTCGGCTCGTTCCTCGCGGGCGCGATCGGCACGGGCACGCTGATGGCGGTCTTCCTCGCCAACTCCGGCGGTGCCTGGGACAACGCGAAGAAGCTCGTCGAGGACGGCCATCACGGCGGCAAGGGCAGCGAGGCCCACGCCGCGGTCGTCATCGGCGACACCGTGGGTGACCCGTTCAAGGACACGGCCGGCCCGGCGATCAACCCTCTGCTGAAGGTGATGAACCTGGTGGCGCTGCTCATCGCGCCCGCGGTCGTCAAGTTCAGCTACGGGGACGACGCCAGTGTCGGGATGCGGGTGCTGATCGCGGGGCTCTCCATCGCGGTCATCATCGGCGCGGTCTACGTCTCCAAGCGGCGCGGTATCGCCGTCGGGGACGAGGGCAACTCCGGACGGGTGGCCAAGCCGGCCGACCCGGCCGTGGTCTCGTAGCCCTCTGTGCAACACGCGGGCGGACGGTGCTTTTTGATGCACCGTCCGCCCGTCGGCATGTACAGGAGAGCCGTGAGGCTTCTCTCGCGCCCCGTACTGTTCCCCCGCTTGGTGCAAATGGCTGCAATAGCGCTGGTACCGGGCCCCCGGCATGCGGATGTCGCCCAGTTGGCGTGTAAGTTCCGGGGCCGAGAGCCACGGAAGGGACCAATCCGGTGAACAAGAAGCTTGCAGCCGCACTGTCCGGCGGTGCGGTACTGGTACTCGCTTTGTCAGGGTGCAGCAGCGACGACGGCAACAAGGAACTCGACGACTGGGCCAAGAAGGTCTGCGACTCCGTGCAGCCCCAGTCCAAGAAGATCGCGGACGCCAACGCCGCCATCCAGAAGGAGACCTCCGACAACAGCTCGCCGGCCGACGTCCAGAAGACCGACTCCAAGGCGTTCAAGGACATGTCCGACGCCTACAAGTCGATGGGTGACGCCGTGAAGAAGGCGGGTGCGCCGCCGGTCGACGACGGCAAGAAGAAGACGGACGACGCCGTCAAGGAGCTCAACGCCATCTCCAAGTCGTACGGAGACCTGAAGAAGCAGGTCGACGGCCTGGACACCAAGAACCAGGCGGACTTCGCGGACGGCCTCAAGGACGTCGCGGGAGAGCTGGACAAGCTGAGCAAGAGCGGCAACGAGGCGCTGGAGAAGCTCCAGGAGGGTGACGTCGGCAAGGCGATGGGCAAGCAGGACAGCTGCAAGAGCGCGTCCGCCACGCCCTCCGCGAAGAGCTGATCCCTTCCGGCCGTACGTTCCCGATGCCCTCGGCGCCCTGGCGGCGCCGAGGGCATCGGCGCACCCGGCGGGCCACAATGGGGGAGTGAGTAACGCCAGCCGTAACGCCAGCCTTCCCCTGCCCGTGTCCGACCGCACCGATGTGGCCGCCGCTCTGCGGGACGCGCTGCTCGCCGTCGACTTCACCGCCGACGGGCTGCTCGAGCTGCTCGGCGCCCCCGCCTATGCGGCGCTCGCCCGCAGCGAGACCGTTCCGGCGCTGCGGGCCACGCGCGGGGACGGTGCTCTCGCGGCGCTCGTACGCCTCTTTCTGCTGCAGGAACCGGTGCCCCACGCGCGCGTGGCGGGCGTTCTGCCCGTCGACGTACTCCTGGAGAGCGATTGGCTGACCGAGCGGGACGGTGAGCTGTGGGCGACGGTGGACGTGCGGCCGTACGGCGGACCGAGCGGTGAGGACTGGTTCATCGTCTCCGACCTGGGCTGCGCGGTCGGCGGGGCCGGCGGCATCGGCAGCCACGAGGAGGGCGTCGTCCTCGGGGTCGGCGGCGCGTCCACCACACTGGCCGGCATCACGGTCCGTACGCCCGTCGCGAGCGCCCTCGACCTCGGCACCGGCTCCGGCATCCAGGCGCTGCACGCCGCCCAGCACGCCACGCGCGTGACGGCCACCGACCTGAACCCCAGGGCGCTGGAGTTCACCCGCCTCACGCTGGCGCTCTCCGGGGCGCAGGAGGCGGACCTGCGCGAGGGCTCGCTCTTCGAACCGGTGGGGGACGAGACGTACGACCTGATCGTGTCCAATCCGCCCTTCGTGATCTCGCCGGGGGCGCGGCTCACCTACCGCGACGGCGGGATGGGCGGGGACGATCTGTGCCGGTCGCTCGTTCAGGAGGCGGGGGAGCGGTTGAACGAAGGGGGGTACGCGCACTTCCTGGCCAACTGGCAGCACTTGGCGGGCGAGGAATGGCAGGACCGGCTGCGCTCCTGGGTGCCGCGCGGCTGCGACGCCTGGATCGTGCAGCGCGAGGTGCAGGACATCACCCAGTACGCCGAGCTGTGGCTGCGGGACGCGGGGGACCACCGCACGGACCCCGGGCAGTACGCGGCGCGGTACGACGCGTGGCTGGACGAGTTCGAGGCGCGGGAGACGCGCGCCATCGGATTCGGCTGGATCACGCTCCGGAAGTCCGGTGCCGATGAGCCGTCCATCACTATCGAGGAGTGGCCGCACCCCGTCGAGCAGCCGCTCGGCGACACGGTGCGGGAGTTCTTCGAGCGGCAGGACTACCTGCGCACGCACGACGACGCCGCGCTGCTCGCCGGGCATTTCAAGCTCGCCGACGAGGTCGTCCAGGAGCAGGTCGGGCTGCCGGGCGCCGAGGACCCCGAGCACGTCGTGCTGCGCCAGAACCGCGGGATGCGGCGGGCCACCAAGGTGGACACGGTGGGCGCCGGGTTCGCGGGCGTCTGCGACGGCTCGCTCAGCGCCGGGCGGATTCTGGACGCCATCGCGCAACTGGTCGGGGAGGACCCGGTGTTGCTGCGGGACCGGACGCCGGCGCAGATCAGGCTCCTCGTGGAGCAGGGCTTCCTGCTGCCGGTCGGGGCGTAGCGGGCCTGCGCATCGTCGGCGAGAGGAGGGGCAGAACCGGCCAACATCCCGCCGGTACGGCGCATTTCGGATGAGGTGCGCCAGCGGTCCGCTCGCCGTTCACCCCGATTTCGTCCGCCCGATTCCCGTGCGTGCAAGCCTCCCGACAGGGGAACTCGGCACGGGGAGGCACGACCATGGAGAGCGGACCAGCGATCTTCGCAGGAACGGTGTTCGCACTGTTCGGCGCCGGGCTTCTGCTGTGGACCGGCGCGCGTGTCGCGCACCGCGCCCCCGTCGCCCAGGGTGTGAACCCCGTCGCATCGGCGACGTTCGCCATGCTCGCGGGATCGGGTGCGCTGCTGCTCGGGATGTGGTGCTTCACGCGGCTGTGACGTGGTGTCGGCGATGCGACGGACCCTCTCCTTCCCGTTGCCGTCCGGGCTCCGGCCGAGCCGGGTGCCGAAACAGCGGTGGCTGCTCCGGGCGGCAGGAATGGCGGTAGTCGGGTTACCGTTCGAGTGGCCGTTGCGGGCTTTTCCCGTTTGACACGGGGGCGGGATGTACCGTCACACTCCGCAGCGACAGCGCAACGCAAGCCATGCGGGCACTGCCACCGCACTGCCACGAGCCCCGCCACCGTGCGGGGTGACCGAGCAGTGCGGCCGAGCAATGCCGCCGCGCACTGCCACCGAGCGCCGACCGGAGAGAAGAGCGAAGTTGTCCCCGACCAGCGAGACCGCACAGGGCGGCCGCCGACTCGTCATCGTCGAGTCGCCTGCCAAGGCGAAGACGATCAAGAGCTACCTCGGCCCCGGCTACGTAGTCGAGGCCAGCGTCGGGCACATCCGCGACCTCCCCAACGGCGCCGCGGAGGTGCCCGAGAAGTACACCGGCGAGGTGCGCCGCCTCGGCGTGGACGTCGAGCATGACTTCGCGCCCATCTATGTCGTCAACGCCGACAAGAAGGCGCAGGTCAAGAAGCTCAAGGACCTGCTGAAGGACTCCGACGAACTCTTCCTCGCCACCGATGAGGACCGCGAGGGCGAAGCCATCGCGTGGCACCTCCTCGAGGTCCTGAAGCCCAAGGTCCCCGTCCACCGCATGGTCTTCCACGAGATCACCAAGGACGCGATCCGCAGCGCCGTCGCCAACCCGCGCGAGCTCAACAAGCGCATGGTCGACGCCCAGGAGACCCGCCGCATCCTCGACCGCCTCTACGGCTACGAGGTCTCGCCGGTCCTCTGGAAGAAGGTCATGCCGCGCCTGTCGGCCGGCCGCGTCCAGTCCGTCGCCACCCGCCTCGTCGTCGAGCGGGAGCGCGAGCGCATCGCCTTCCGCTCCGCCGAGTACTGGGACCTGACCGGCACCTTCGGCACCGGCCGCGCCGGTGACGCCTCCGACCCGGCGCAGCTCGTCGCGCGCCTCACCACGGTCGACGGGAAGCGCATCGCGCAGGGCCGCGACTTCAACTCCGTCGGACAGCTCAAATCCGACACCCTGCACCTGGACGAGGCGAACGCCCGAGCGCTGGCCGCCGCCCTCCAGGACACGGACTTCTCCGTACGATCCGTCGAGTCGAAGCCGTACCGCCGCTCGCCGTACGCGCCCTTCCGTACGACGACGATGCAGCAGGAGGCCTCGCGCAAGCTGGGCTTCGGCGCCAAGGCGACCATGCAGGTGGCCCAGAAGCTGTACGAGAACGGCTTCATCACCTACATGCGTACGGACTCCACGACGCTGTCCGACACGGCGGTCGCGGCCGCCCGCGCCCAGGTCACGCAGCTCTACGGCAGCGACTACCTGCCGGACAAGCCGCGTACGTACGCCGGGAAGGTCAAGAACGCGCAGGAGGCGCACGAGGCGATCCGCCCCTCGGGTGATCGTTTCCGCACGCCCGCCGAGACCGGCCTGACCGGCGACCAGTTCCGGCTCTACGAGCTGATCTGGAAGCGGACCGTCGCCTCTCAGATGAAGGACGCGACCGGAAACTCGGTCACGGTCAAGATCGGCGGCCGCGCCTCCGACGGCCGCGACGCCGAGTTCAGCGCGTCCGGCAAGACCATCACCTTCCACGGCTTCCTCAAGGCCTACGTAGAGGGCGCCGACGACCCGAACGCCGAGCTGGACGACCGCGAGCGCAGGCTCCCGCAGGTCAACGAGGGCGACCCGCTCACCGCCGACGAGCTCTCGGTCGACGGCCACGCCACCAAGCCCCCGGCCCGCTACACCGAGGCCAGCCTCGTCAAGGAGCTCGAAGAGCGCGAGATCGGCCGCCCGTCGACGTACGCGTCGATCCTCGGCACGATCCTCGACCGCGGGTATGTCTTCAAGAAGGGGACGGCCCTGGTGCCCTCCTTCCTGAGCTTCGCCGTCGTCAACCTCCTGGAGAAGCACTTCGGGCGGCTCGTCGACTACGACTTCACCGCCAGGATGGAGGACGACCTCGACCGCATCGCCCGCGGCGAGGCGCAGGCCGTGCCGTGGCTGCGGCGCTTCTACTTCGGCGAGGGTGAGCCCTCCGGAGGCGCGGCCGACGCGGGCAACGGCGACGGCGACCACCTCGGCGGCCTCAAGGAACTCGTCACCGACCTCGGCGCCATCGACGCCCGTGAGGTGTCGTCCTTCCCCGTCGGCGACGGCATCATGCTGCGAGTGGGCCGCTACGGCCCCTACATCGAGCGTGGCGAGCGCGACTCCGAGAACCACCAGCGCGCGGACGTCCCCGACGACCTGGCGCCCGACGAGCTGACCGTCGAGTACGCGGAGGAGCTGCTCGCCAAGCCGAGCGGCGACTTCGAGCTGGGCGCCGACCCGGTCTCCGGCAACCAGATCGTCGCCAAGGACGGCCGCTACGGCCCGTACGTGACGGAGATCCTCCCCGAGGGCACCCCGAAGACTGGCAAGAACGCGGTCAAGCCGCGTACGGCCTCCCTCTTCAAGTCCATGTCGCTCGACACGGTCACCCTGGAGGACGCCCTCAAGCTGATGTCCCTGCCGCGCGTGGTCGGTGCCGATGCCGAGGGCGTCGAGATCACCGCGCAGAACGGCCGGTACGGCCCGTATCTGAAGAAGGGCACCGACTCGCGGTCCATCGAGACCGAGGAGCAGCTCTTCACCATCACGCTGGAAGAGGCCCTGGAGATCTACTCCAAGCCGAAGCAGCGTGGCCGCGCCGCCGCGAAGCCGCCGCTCAAGGAGCTCGGCGAGGACCCGGTCAGCGGACAGCCGGTCGTCGTCAAGGACGGCCGCTTCGGGGCGTACGTCACGGACGGCGAGACGAACGCGACGCTGCGGGCGGCGGACTCCGTGGAGGACATCACTCCGGAGCGGGGCTACGAACTGCTCGCGGAGAAGCGGGCGAAGGGCCCTGCCAAGAAGACGGCGAAGAAGGCCGCCAAGAAGGCACCCGCGAAGAAGGCGCCGGCCAAGAAGACGGCCGCCAAGAAGACCGCGGCCAAGAAGACCACCGCCGCGAAGACCACGGCCAAGAAGACGACCGCCAAGAAGACGGCCGCTTCCAGCAAGGCAGCCGCTTCGGAGGACTGACCTCCGACACCTCCACAGCGGGCGCCACCCGGACCGGACGGTCGTTTGTTCGGGTGGCTCCGCAGGGAGTGGGTCCGTCCAGATAGGCTGGACGGATGACGCGTGCCGAGCAGCCAACGGCCGGAATTCCGGCCCCCGACGACGCCCTGGTCGCAGATTCCCGAGAGCGCGCAGTCCGCGCCTTGCTGCGCGTACCGCAGCTGAAGAGGCTGTGGAGCGCCCAGCTCGTCGACAGTGTCGGCGACGCGCTCGCGCTGCTCGTCCTGGTGATCCTCGCGCTCCAGTCGTCCATCGCCGAAGGCGCCTTCGGAGGCGGCTACCGGGGAGCGGCCTTCGCCGTGACCGCTGTCTTCGGAGCACGCGTTCTCGCGACGCTGCTCTTCGGAGCGGTGCTTCTCGGACCGCTCACCTCCCTCACCTCTCCGGGCGGCCCGCTCGACCGCCGATGGACCATGATCGGCGCCGACGGGGTGCGGGCCGCACTGCTGGTCGTCGCGCCGCTGTGGATCGACTGGACCCCGGACGACGCCCTCGCGGTGATCCTTGTGACGTCCTTCGTCGTCGGCGTCGCCGAGCGCTTCTGGACGGTCGCCAAGGAGAGCGCGGCACCCGCCCTGCTGCCCGCGCCGCCCCTGGAGGGCGCGACGGTACGGCCGCTGCCGGACCACATGGACGCGCTGCGGCGCCTGTCCCTGCGCACGGGATTCCTCGCGCTGCCCGTCGCGGCCGCGATCCTCATCGCCATCACCCTCATCGGGAACGCCCTCGGCGCCGGCCTCGACTGGTTCGAGCTGCACCAAGCCGGGCTCGCCTCCTTCGTGGCGGCCGGACTCTTCGCCGCGTCGCTCTCGATCATCTACTTCCTCGAACTTCCCGGTACGCAGACGCCCCGCGCGCGCAGCCCCCTCGAAGGGCTGCGCAGGCCGCGCACGGGCACCGGCACCGACAAGGGCCGCACCGGCTCGATCCCGCTCTTCGTCGCGGCTTGCGCAGCCGTCGCCGGGGCCGTCGCGGCGGCCGTCGCCGTCGCCGTGCTGCACGCCAAGGACCTGGGCGGCGGACCCGTCACGTACGGCCTGATCGTCCTCGCCCTGACCGGCGGCACCACCGTCGGCATCCGCGTCGCACCGTCCCTGCTGACCTCGCTCTCGCGCCGCCGGCTGCTCGCGCTCGCCATCGCCCTCACGGGCGTCGCGCTGCTCGCCGCGGGCCTCGTGCCCGACGTGACGACCGTGCTGCTGCTCCTGGCCCTCACGGGGGTCTGCGCGGGCGTCGCCGCGAACATCGGCCACGCGCTCCTCGACCAGGAGGTCGAGGACTACCGCAGGGCCCGCACCACGGAGCACCTCCACGCGGTCGTACGTCTCGTCCTCGCGCTCGGCGCGCTGGTGGCCCCGATGGTCGCCGCGGCGATCGGGCCGCACCGCATGGTCAACGGAAAGTTCGTCTTCGACCACGGCGGCGCCGCCTTCACGCTGATGCTGGTCGGCGCGCTGCTGCTGCCCGTGGCCGCACTGGTCCTCGCCAAGGCCGACGACCGGCAGGGCATACCGCTCAGGCATGACCTGCTGGACGCCCTGCGCGGCGGCGACGACCCGGCACAGGCGCCCTGCGCCACCGGCTTCTTCATCGCCCTGGAGGGCGGCGACGGGGCGGGCAAATCGACGCAGGCCGAGGCACTCGCCGAGTGGATCCGCGCCAAGGGACACGAGGTCGTCGTGACGCGCGAGCCGGGGGCGACGCCCGTCGGCAAGCGGCTGCGGTCGATCCTCCTCGACGTGTCGTCGGCCGGTCTCTCGCACCGCGCCGAAGCGCTTCTGTACGCCGCTGACCGCGCGGAGCACGTCGACACCGTCGTACGCCCCGCCCTCGAACGCGGCGCCGTGGTCATCTCCGACCGCTACATCGACTCGTCCGTCGCCTACCAGGGCGCGGGCCGCGACCTGTCGCCGACCGAGATCGCCCGCATCAACCGCTGGGCGACCGGCGGCCTCGTACCGAACCTGACGTGCCTGCTCGACGTGTCCCCCGAAGCCGCCCGCGAGCGGTTCACGGAGGCACCCGACCGCCTCGAGTCGGAGCCCGCCGAGTTCCACGCGCGCGTGCGCTCCGGTTTCCTCACGCTCGCCGCCGCCGACCCGGGGCGGTACCTGATCGTCGACGCCGCCCAGGAGCCGGAGGCCGTCACGACGGTCATCCGGCACCGGCTCGACCTCGTACTGCCCCTCTCCGAGGCCGAGGTGAAGGCTCAGGAGGAGGCCCGCAGGGCCGCCGAGGAAGAGGCGCGCCGCAAGGCCGAGGAAGAGGCCGCGCGCAAGGCCGAGGAGGAGCGGCTCGAACGCGAGCGCCAGGAGCAGCTCGCCAAGCTCCGCGCCGAGGAGGAGGAGCGCAAGCGGCGCGAGCTGGAGGAGGCCCAGCGCCGCGAGGCCGAGCGCCAGGCCGAGGAGGCCAGGAAGCGGGCCGAGGAGGCGCGCCGCAAGGCCGAGGAGGAGCAGGCCAGGCTCCTCGCCGAGGAGAAGGCGCGGGCGGCCGAGGAGGAGCGGCGGCGCCGGGAGGCCGAGGAAGAGGCGCGGCTGCGCGCCGAGGCGGAGGAGCGGCGCCTGGAGAAGCAGCGGAAGGCGGAGGCGGCGTTGCTGCGGGCGGAGGAGGCGCGGCGGCTCGCGGCGGCTTCGGCGGCCGCGGCCACGGCTGCCTCGACTCCGGCTCCGGCTCCGGCGCCCGCGCCGGCGCGGAAGGCGCCGGCTGCTGAGCGGAAGGCGCCGTCTCCGGAGGGGGAGGCTTCGGCCTCTGGGCGGAAGGCTTCGTCTCCGGAGGGGGAGGTTTCGGCTTCTGGGCGGAAGGCTTCGTCTCCGGAGGGGGAGGCTTCGGCCTCTGGGCGGGAGGCTTCGGCCGCCTCGTCCGTGCCGGACAACGAGACCACCGTGCCCACACCGGTCGTGACGCCGCCCACCGGAGCGGCCGACGAGACGGCCGTGCTGCCGGCGATCGGTCCCGACGGGCCCGAAGGTGGTCCCGGCGCGGAGGACACCGCGGTGCTGCCGCAGCCGCCCGCCCCCGAGGGAGCCGCGGACGAGACGGCCGTGCTGCCGGCCGTCCATGAGGACAAGGTGCCGCCGGGGTACTTCCGGGACGAGCGGCCCGCGAGTGCGCCCTCGCCCGACGGGTCCGACGACCGGACCCGCGAGCTGCCCCAGATCGAGGTCGACGAGCAGGGCGTGCCCCGGCGCTCGACCTCCGACTGGGCCGAGGAGACGCCGCTGGACGACCTGCCGTCGCTGGCGGACGAGCTGCTCGGGTCGCACGAGGACGAGGTCGAGGGCGGCGGGGACGGCGGGGACGGCAGGGACGGCGACGGGGACGGGGACGGCCGGGGGCGGCGCGGCCGACGAGGTCGCTGAACACCGCGGCCGGGCCGGATTGTCAGTGGCGTCCTCCACAATGGGCAGTCCGGGCAGGAAGTGGCAGTCCGGGCAGGAGCAGAGCGCAGCGTAAGGCGGTGACCCCATGAGCGTGTGGGACGACCTGGTGGGGCAGGAGCGGGTGAGCGAGCAGCTGGGCGCCGCCGCCCGGGACGCCGACGCGCTGGTGACCGCGGTCGCCGCGGACACTCCGCCTCCGGAGTCGTCGAAGATGACGCACGCCTGGCTGTTCACGGGCCCGCCCGGCTCCGGGCGGGCCACCGCCGCGCGTGCGTTCGCCGCCGCCCTGCAGTGCACGAGCCCGGACCGCGCGCTCGGCGGCGCCCCGGGCTGCGGGTTCTGCGACGGCTGCCACACCAGCCTGATCGGCACCCACGCCGACGTGGAAGTGGTGCGCACGGACATGCTCTCCATCGGTGTGAAGGAGACCCGCGACCTCGTCCGGCGCGCCCAGCTGTCGCCCGCTGTCGGGCGGTGGCAGGTCATCGTCCTGGAGGACGCCGACCGCCTCACCGAGGGCGCGGGAAACGTCCTGCTGAAGGCAGTCGAGGAGCCCGCTCCCCGCACGGTGTGGCTGCTCTGCGCGCCCTCTCTGGAGGACGTGCTGCCGACCATCCGCTCCCGCTGCCGGCACCTGACACTGAGTACGCCCCGGGTGGACGCGGTCGCCGACGTGCTCGTACGCAGAGACGGCATCGAGCCGGAAGCCGCGGCCGCCGCGGCGCGCGCCACACAGGGGCACATCGGCCGTGCGCGGCGGCTCGCGACCGACCCGCGCGCGCGTGAGCGCAGGGCCGCCGTCCTGAAGCTGCCGATGCGGGTGTCGGATATCGGCGGCTGCCTGAAGGCGGCGCAGGAGCTGATCGACACGGCGACCGAGGACGCGAAGCAGGTCGCCGAGGAGGTCGACGGCAAGGAGACCGAGGAGCTGAAGGCGGCGCTCGGCGGCGGGCAGGGCAGCCGGATGCCGCGCGGCACGGCGGGCGCGATGAAGGAGCTGGAGGACCGTCAGAAGCGGCGCAGGACGCGTACGCAGCGCGACAGCCTCGACCTCGCGCTCACCGACCTGACCGGGCTCTACAGAGACGTCCTCGCGCTGCAGCTGGGATCGCGCGTGGCCATCGCCAACACCGAGGTGCAGGACATGCTGCAGCGCATGGCCCTGGGAACCTCGCCCGAGTCCACGCTGCGCCGCATCGAGGCGATCAGCGCCTGCCGCACCGCCCTCGACCGCAATGTGGCGCCGCTGCTCGCGGTCGAGGCGATGACGGTGGCGCTGCGGGCGGGATGAACGCATGCCCCTGGTGGACGTTTGCTGGTGACCGCCCCAGTGCACGGCCCCAGTGCACGGCCTCAGTGCACCGCCCCCGTGAACGGCCTCAGTGAGCGGTCCCAGTGAGCGCCCTGCTGAACGCCCTGCTGAACGCCCTGGTGAACGTGCCCGTCCCGGACGAGGGTTGACGTATTCACTCGTACGAGCGCGTTGAGTGATCACTCCCTCGCGGACAGTTACTCTCGCGTGATGGACATCAGCCGTCGCGGCCGCCGCAGCCGACACCTCCCCTTCCGTACGTGCGGCACCCTGCTCCTGACCACCGGGCTGCTCATCTCCGGCTGCTCGTCGGGAAGTTCGACGGCCGACGCTTCCATGGCGTCGCTGGCCCACTCGACGCCCGCGGAGCTCGCCCCGTACTACGGACAGAAACTGAGCTGGCACGAGTGCGGAGCCCCCGGCTTCGAGTGCGCCTCCATGAAGGCGCCGCTCGACTACGCCGAGCCCTCGGCGGGCGACATCGAGCTGGCGGTCGCCCGCAAACAGGCCACCAAGAAGAAGGGCCGCCTCGGCTCACTCCTGGTCAACCCCGGCGGCCCCGGCGGCTCAGCGATCGGCTACCTCCAGTCGTACGCGGCACTCGGCTACCCCGCGGAGGTCCGCGCCCGCTACGACATGGTTGCCGTCGACCCGCGCGGAGTGGCCCGCAGTGAGCCCGTGACCTGCCTCGACGGCGAGCGCATGGACACGTACACGCAGACCGACGTCACCCCCGACGACCGCCCCGAGACGGACGCCCTGCGCACCGCCTTCCAGACGTTCGCGGCCGGCTGCAAGGAGCACTCGGCCGACGTCCTGCCCCACGTCTCCACGGTCGAGGCGGCCCGCGACATGGACGTTCTGCGGGCGGCGCTCGGCGACAAGAAGCTGTCGTACGTCGGCGCCTCCTACGGGACCTTCCTCGGCGCGACGTACGCCGAGCTCTTCCCGCGGCGCGTGGGCCGCCTGGTCCTGGACGGCGCGATGGACCCGGCGCTGCCCGCGCGCCGCATGAACCGCGAGCAGACCGCAGGCTTCGAGACGGCGTTCCGGTCCTTCGCGAAGGACTGCGTGGCGCGCGGCGCGGAGTGCCCGCTGGGCACCAAGAGCCCCGACGACGCGGGTCGGCGCCTCAAGGCCTTCTTCGGCGCCCTGGACCGCGAGCCGCTGGCCACGGGCGGCGGCGTGGGCAGCGGCAGCGGCGTCGGCAGCGGCGGCTCCCGCGGTGGCGGTATGGGGGGCAGGAAGCTCGGTGAGGCGCTCGCCACGACGGGTGTGATCGCCGCGATGTACGACGAGGCGGGCTGGCCCCAGCTGCGCGACGCGCTCACCTCGGCGATGAAGAACAAGGACGGATCGGGTCTGCTCGCCCTCTCCGACGGCTACTACGAGCGCGGGGACGACGGGAAGTACGCGAACCTGATGTTCGCCAACGCCGCCGTGAACTGCCTGGACCTGCCGCCCGCCTTCAGCTCCCCGGCCGAGGTCCGAAAGGCGCTGCCCTCCTTCCGTGAGGCCTCCCCGGTCTTCGGCGAAGGCCTCGCCTGGTCCTCGCTGAACTGCGCGTACTGGCCGGTGCGGGCCACGGGCGAGCCGCACCGCATCGAGGCGGAGGGCGCGGCTCCGATCCTGGTCGCCGGCACGACCCGCGACCCGGCCACCCCCTACCGCTGGGCGAAGGCCCTGGCCTCCCAGCTCTCCTCCGGCCACCTCCTCACCTACGAGGGCGACGGCCACACGGCGTACGGCCGCGGCAGCGAGTGCGTCGACGCGACGATCAACGCCTACCTCCTGAAGGGCACCGTCCCGCAGGACGGAAAGCGCTGCTCATAGCCGTCCGAAGGGGGTGTGCGGAGCACCCTCGAAAACTGTGTAGACTTGGCCGCGTTGCTGATCGCACCATGGTGCGGACGGCGCGCCGCCTTAGCTCAGATGGCCAGAGCAACGCACTCGTAATGCGTAGGTCTCGGGTTCGAATCCCGAAGGCGGCTCGGATTAACCCCAGGACTCACTCGCCGTGACCTGGGGTTTTTTCATGCCTGGGGCGTGACGGGCCGCACGACGGGGATGCCGTGGGAGTGCTTGCGTGAGCGATGCGTGAGCGGAGCCGCTCGGGGACCTACTTCTTGGGCTTTCGGCGCTCTTGCCCGCCTTGGCCTGGGCTTACGATTCAACAGTCCGCCGCGAACAGCTTGGCCAGCGTCGTCAGCCTTGGTAACAGATTGGGTTGGTGGATCGCCCACAGCCCGCCGGGAGCAGCCTGCTCATGAGGCGATGAGGCGGCTGGTGAAGCCGGAGCGAATGAGAGATTCGTAAGCTGCATGGACGTCCTCGGGGACTTCCTGCTCGATGGCGAATCCGAGTTTCGGATACTCGATGACCCGCTGGAGGTCGCCGGCGAGCATGTCCAGAACGAGCTTTTCGTCCCCGATGCTCTTCAGGTAGTCGTCGAACTCCAGCGGCTCCGACGTGCAGAGAAACTCGATGTCGGGCCATAGCTTTCGGGCGGTCGCGAACGATCGTCGTTCCATGTACGGCTTGGAGACCAGCAGCACCATGGCTGGATGGATGCCGGAGGCGGCGAGGACCTCACGGGAGAGTGTGATGTTCTGTCCGGTGTTAGCCGCGTGGGGCTCCAGCAGGATGGCATCGGTGGGGACACCGAGGTCGATGGCGTGCTCACGGAAGTGGATCGCCTCCCCGCGAGGAAAGACCTTGGCGGTGGTAGGGCTGTTGCCGCCGGTGAACACCAGCGTCTGGAACAGCCCGGCACGGTACAGCTCGGCGGAGCGGGTTGCGACGCCGAGATCGTGGCTGCCCAGTCCGATTGCCACGTCGACGGGCCGCAGCGCGTGCTGCATCTGGTGGTAGTCCCAGATCAGCTTGGCCTGATGCCACTGGTCCTCGGTGATGCCCTGATGGTCGTTGCGCACGCGTTTCTCCCTGCTCACCGTTGCCGGGGGCCGGTCGGCCCCTCGCTCATGGCCTTGACGCCCTCGATGCTGCGCAGTTGGTGCACGAGTCCGTACTGCGCGGCCGCCTTGGCGGCCTGGTCGAGGACGAGGATTCCATCATCCTGGGTCGCCGTATCGGAGAGCAGGATGTGGCCATGAGCGGTGTCCAGTCGTACGCGTTGCATCGGTGAGTCCGTCGTCCCGCTGCTTCGGGCGATATCAATGAAGTGCAGGGCTTGAGAGAGGTCGTCGGCACCACGGCGGGCCAGAGCAAGCTTCTGATGGGCCACCGACCAGTCGTCCGGTTCGGTGAGGTCTTCGAACTCGCGGGTCGCTCCCTGCATGACGCGGGTCGCGTAGTCGTGCTCGCCGTCTTTGCTCAGCGCCGTCCCCACCCACAGCCGTGCACGAGCCCGGTCGCGGCGAGAGAGCCGGTCGTCCACGGCGAGGGCCTCGTAGTTGCGTGCGGCGACTTCCAGCTTGCCGGACATCTCGGTGACGACTGCGAGCGACAGATCGAGTTGGGCGACGCGGCGGGGGATGTCGAGCTGGGTGAAGACCGTCCGGGCACCGGCGTAGGAGTGCTGGGCCGAGAGCGGGCCCAGGACAACGCCTTGGTCGCGCTTGAGGTAGCCGAGTAAGGCGGTGGAGCGGGCAAAGAGGTACAGGCCCTTCTCGTCCAACTCATGGGCCTTGAACCGGCCCAGCCATCGAGTGAGAAGGCTGTCGGCGAAGGCGAAGTTCTGCCCGGACAGGGCGACCACGACACGGTCGAGGTCATCGGCCCATGACTCGTACTCCCATGCCCTGGGGCCGGACGAGGTGACACGTCTGCCGGCAGTCGCGACGGTGCTGGTCATCTCCGACAGGAGCGTCTCGAAGCGCAGGTGGACTGCGACGCCCGCTCGTCCGAGGGCGGTGTCGAGGATGGCCTGGGTATCGGGTCTTGGCTCAGTGGAGGCGAGCTTGCTCTCCCACTTGGACACGGTCGCGACCGCCAGGCCCAGACGCTCTGCGAAGGCCCGCACGCTCAGCCGCAGGGCGAGCCGCAGCGCCTTGGCCTCAAGCCCGGTCCAGTGGTGCACGGTCGCCACGCGTCACTCCCTTCCACCAGCCATCGAAGCAGACCCGACTGCGCGGCGGGACGGAAGTGGAACGGAAGTAGAACAGGCGGTGATTTGCAGCGAGTTGGTCCGCCGACATGCTCGAAGCGTCACCAGGTGTCGAGCCATTGGACGGTCCTGAGCATGGAACCCCTCACGGAACATCGCCTTGTCAGCGGCCCGGTCGTTTACGGCTTCCTGCGGCTGGTGCGTGTATCCCGAGCACGGCAGGAAGCACTGGCCGCCTCGCTTGCCGAGTACTGCCGTAAGCACGAGCTGCAACTGTCCGGCGTCTTCACCGACCGTGACGCTGCCGGGTCCGCCTCGGCGGCGTTCACCGGCCTCCTCGACGTGCTTGCGCTGCCGGACGTCTACGGCGTCGTCGCCCCCGCCATGTCGCACCTGGGCCCGAAGGCCGTAGGGGCCGAACGCGCGCGACAGATCGAATCGGCCGGTGCCCGGCTGCTGCTGGTCCGGCGCCCGTGTCCCACGCGCTCGGGCGTCTCGCGAAGCGGCCCCACCCATCATCTGCACTCCGGCACCACCCGTGTCGTGGACGTCGAGTCATGAGGACCATCGCGATGACCAAGACGATCCAGAGGTTCTTCGCGTCCCGGCCCGAGTCGGTAGGCGAGGCGCGGACTTTCATCACCGAGGCCCTGAACAGCTGGGGTCTGCTGGACCGAGGCGAAGACGTCCGGCTCTGCGTCTCCGAACTCGCCATCAACGCCGTGCTCCACGGGACTGATCCCGGCCGCGGCTTTCTCGTCAGACTCGACGCCGACGACGAAGTCGTGCGCCTGGAAGTACACGACAGCCGCCGCCAGCACCCCCACCCCCGTCATCCCGGTGACACGGACACCGCCGGCCGCGGGCTGCTCCTGGTGACCGCGCTTGCCGACGGCTGGGGCGTGGAGGACCGCACCCCGTTCGGGAAGATCGTCTGGTCGTGCTTCAAAGCCCCGGGTGGGACGTCAGCATGAGCGTCGCACTCACCCCGCCGGGCCCTGATCTACGCCTGTTGGTGTCACTCGCCGCCTGGACCTGGCGGGGTGCCGGACTGGACGGCCGGGAGATCGCGCACATCCTGCTCGCGCACACCCCGGTCCTGGCTGATGGCGGCACCGCCGTGCCGGCCGAGGACCGAATGCGGCGACTGTCCGCGTGCCTCGGTGGCCTGACCGGAGCCCCTGAAGTCATCCCTGAGCTGGAGAGCTGCCTACAACTCGTCGGCGACCGCGTGCTGCTGTATATCCCTGAGGCTTCCCGGCGACTGCAGCTACCCACTCGTCGTACCTGGACCGAACTGGTCACCCGCAGCGGCCAGGTGATCCTCCTGCTCGGTCTCGACCCGCTGCCGCAGTCCGCAGACGCCGCTCGCCTCGACACCTACCTGGACGCCGCCTTTGCAGGCGACCGACTGCTGTTCGGGCGCGTCCAGCTCCCGCCGCCAACCCTGAGCGCTGACGTCTGCTCGACCTGCGGCGGCAGCGGCACCGACCCGATCTCGGGCCGCGCATGCCCGGACTGCACCCTGCACTGCCGACTCGAACTATGAAGGGCACGCCATGCATCAGCTCATCGCCGCCCCGTTTCTCGACGGCCACCTCCTGCTGCGCCCCGGAGCACGATCCGGCGCCCGAATCCCGGCCACCCACTACGAGCAACTCCACGCCGCCGATGGCGCGCAGCCCCTGCCCGATTGGGCGGTCGACCTGGCGGCCGAAGCCTGGGGTCTCGATGTCGCCGGCGCCCCGACCGCGGACACGGTCCTGATCCGCGAGCCGTCCACGTACGGATACTGCCGGGCCTCCTGGGAGATCAACCTCGGATGCAACTTCGGCTGCAAGCACTGCTATCTCGGCGAACGTCCCTTCTCCGGCCTCACCTGGGAGGACAAGGTCAAGCTCCTGGACATCATGCGCGAGGCCGGCGTCATCTGGCTCCAGATCACCGGCGGCGAACCGACCATGGACCCGCACTTCCACAACGCCTACCGGTACGCCTGGCTGGCCGGAATGATGCTCACGATCTCCACCAACGGTTCCCTGCTGTTCCGCCCCGACCTGCTCCAGCTCTTCAGGGAGTGCCCGCCGTACCGCCTCGTCGTCAGCATGTACGGCGCGAGCGAGGAGTCCTTCGACGCGCTCACCCAGCGGCGCGGAGCCTGGAGGGCCTTCCGGCGGGGCATGGACGCCGCCCGCGCCGCAGGGCTGCCGCTGCGCATCAACATCGTCGTCACCGAGGACAACGCGAGCGAGGCCGACGCGATGGCCGTGCTCGCTCGGGAGTGGGGCGTGGAGCACCACGCGTACACCAACATGACTCCGACGATCTACGGCGGCGGCGAACCTCTTCTCGCTCAGTCCGCAGACCACCTGCGCCAGCGCAAACCGTTCGCCGGATGCAACGCCGGCCACACCTTCTTTCACGCCGACCCGCACGCCAAGGTTTCGATCTGCAAGGTCGGCCGCGACGACCAGATCGACCTCATGGCCGAAGGCATCGAAGGACTGCGACGGCTCGGCGCGATCGCCGACTGCCTGATGCTTCGCACCGGAGGGTGCGAGGGCTGCGCCCTGTCCGGCACATGCCGGGTCTGCCGTCCCCTGGCCAAGCACTACCAGGAGGCCCGGGCGCCGCTGCACAGCTACTGCCAGCACGGAGACACGGAGAAAGAGAAGGTGACCCCATGACGCCCCGACCCGTACCGGTACAGATCCTGACCGGCCCGCCCAGCAGCGCCCGTCGCGCGGCGCCCCCGGTGGCCTCGGCCGCCGTGACGCTCGTCGCGGACTTGGACGATGTCGTCGAGAGCGCCGAGTGCTCCTGCGACGCCGGCGACGACAACCCACACTGATTCCGGCCCGACCGATGTGCTCCGACCCGTCCCACCGACGGGCCGGAGCACCCTCACGTACAGCGCTAAGGTGCCCGCATGCTCTTCCGCTGGGACTGGCTCCGCCCCGTGCTCACCGCACCGGTCGTGCCCACCCTCGGCCCCGTCCATCCACACGCCCTGACCGTCGACCTCTTCGAGGCCACCCTCGTTGCGGCTGCCGCCGAGCGCCACTTCCTGCCGTACGACAAGGATCGCCGCTGGGGCACGGAGAAGCAGGAGGTCGTCCTCGCCGAGGACGTGGTGCACCACCCCGACCACACGCTCATCCCCACCTTGTGGACCCGCGGCCGCGGAGCGTTGAAGGTCTTCGCTTACGGCCACCGAACCGACGTCCTGGACCAGGCCGCCGAGCTCGCCGTCAAACTCGCTGCCGTCCACGGGGCAGGCACCGCCCGCGTCGTCCGGCCACTGGGCCCGGAGACATCACGCCCCCGCGGTGTCCGCATCCAGCTCCAGGACTTCTCGACGCGGCACTGTCCGGCACCTGATGGCCCGGTCCGCCGCCTGGACGACTGGCCCGCCCTGGTGCGCGGCACCTTCAGCGCCTTCGCCCACATCATGGAAGCCGACGGCTTCGCTTTCCTCGACCGCCAGGTCCAGGCCGGATGCTGCGGGCCGATCCTCGCCGCCGTGCTGGAGGAGCACGTCGTTGGCGCCATCGGCCCCATGGAGATCCGTCCCGACCCCGCAGGAATCGCCCAGCTCATGCCGCAGTACTTCGCCGTGCACCCCGACGCACGTGGGCACGGGCTTGGCCGGCACCTGTGGCGCGCCGCTATGTGCTGGGGGCAGGTGCACGGCGCGGCCTACCAGCTGTTCCAGACCGAAGTCGGCGGCGCCTCGGACCACCTGTGCCGCACTGAGGGACTCACGACGCTGGGGTTCGTCCATACCCGGACGGTGTGACCTTCAAATTTCCGTCCCAGAGGGCTGCCGCACGATTAGGTGACATCCTGACCCGAGTGCGCGTATCTCTGCTCGGAGCTCGGCGAGGTCGACCGTGTCGACCTTGAGTCGCGTCTGGTCCGGCTTCACTCCGTGGGAACCGACCCATTCGGGATTCTCCGAGAGCGCCGGGCGGCGCTGGTTGCCGCTGCGTTGGCGGTCACGGTCCAGGGGATCGCCGCGCGGTGAACACTGCTGAGAACGTCAGGGCGATCGAGAGGCGGATCACCGTGTTGACCACAACGTCCGAGCCCGAGGGTGCGGCGCCCACCTCCAATGAGTCGGGAACCTGTCACGCGAGGTTGAGGGCCGAGGTCAGTCGCTGATAGGCGTGGGCTCCGTACCGCGTGCAGCCGGCACGGACGGTTGCACTACCTGCCGTTTGTTGCCCTTGAGGCCGAGCTCTTCCTTCTGCCTTTCGAAGTCGATGTCCGGAGTTCCGATACGTCCCACAGCCCGACTGTGCCCCGTCAACATCGCCTCCGCGAAGGGACTGTCGAGAGTGGCGACACGGCGTAGGGCGCGGACCACGTCCAAGGGGAGAGACGTGACGTCCTCGAAGTCCACCAGTAGATCCGGTACGTCGAGGTACTTCGGGAGCACCCGGTAGCGGTTGTGATCGGTTCGGAAGAGATCGGAGACGCGCCGCTTGTTGCCCCCGTTGGCCTGCCAGTCGGCGACAGGCGGGGACGTGTGCAGCACGTGGGCGCGTGCCAGTCGGACGAACTCAGCCTTTGCGTGGCGCTTCTTGGTCACTTCAGCTGTGGGCGGGTCCTCGTAGAGGTCGCACGCGGGCGTGAGGACGAGCCACCAGTCGCCGGTGGGCGACGTCAGGATGTCGGCCGCGGTGACGTGATGCGTCACCGGCGGCTTGAGATAGACCCTCGCGGCCGAGGAATGCCCCACGACATTTCCGCCATTGGCCGAGATCACGGAGTCGAGCTCGCGAACCGCGTTCTCCTTCAGCCACGCGGCCAGCTGGTTGATCAGCACAAGAGGGATCTCGTGCTGGTCCGACTCGGCCATCTCCTCCCAGTTCGGGGCGATGGTGTCCGATCCGACAACTCGTCATGCGTAGGTCTCGGGTTCGAATCCCGAAGGCGGCTCGGGGAAAGCCCAGGACACGTAACCCGTGGCCTGGGCTTTTTTCATGCTGTGGTGTGGCGGGGCTCATGGGTGCTGGGGCGGGGTCGGGGGGTTGAAGGATTGGTGGCAGTGGTGGATTAGGTGGCGTAGGGCCGGGTTTTCTGATGGGGACCAGGTCAGGGAGAGGACGGGCTCCGTGTGGACGTCCTTGATTCGGCGGGTCGTCAGGCGTGGGCGGTGTTGGGCGGCGAGGGACTCGGAGAGGATGGCGACGCCCAGGCCACGGATCGCCAGGTCGGCGATCGCGGTGGGTGCCCCGGCCTGGAACGCGATCTCCACGTCGATGCCCGCCGCCGCGCACGCTTCGTCGAAGACCCTGCGCACCCCGGAGCCGGCGGGGAGGCTCACCACCGGGTGACGGGCCAGGTCCTCCAGGGTCAGCTCGGGCTTGTCGCAGAGCGGGTGGTCGACCGCCATGGCCGCGACCAGGGGCTCGCGGATGATCTCGTACGACTCCAGTCCCGGCGGTGTCGACCCGGCGGTGCTGACCAGGACCATGTCGGCGCGGCCCGCCCGCAGCCGTTCGAGCAGCCTGTCCGAGGTGTCCTCCAGGAGCATGATCTCCACGCCCGGATGCCTGTGGTGGAAGGCGGACAGGGCGTCGAAGAGGGGCGTGACCGTGCACGCGGTCACCATGCCCACCACGAGCCTGCCCCGGATGAGACCGTTCACCTCGTCCACCGCCTGGCGGACGGCGTCGGCTGCGGCCAGCGCCGACCGGGCGTGCCGCAGTGCGGCCACCCCGGCCGTGGTGAGCCTGACGCTGCGGCCCGTGCGGTCGAACAGGGACGTCCCGAGGTCGTTCTCCAACTGCCGGATCTGGGCGCTCACTCCGGACTGGCTGATGTGCACGCGCTCCGCGGCACGGGTGAAATTCTCCTCCTCGGCCACCGCGACGAAGTATTCGAGCTGCCTGAGTTCCATGGCCCGCGATTCTAGATCCATTGCTTCTGGCTGCCAGAAGAAAGGGGAGTTGGACGTGCAGGGCTCTCGTGACCAAGCTTGTCCGCAGTGGAAATCAGCTCTGAAACGAGAGGTTCTCCTGTGACCGAGTACGAGAAGGCCTACCGGCCCGAAGACATCACGCGGCTGATCGTCGAGCGCGCCAACAAGGGCGACACGGCCGGCGTCGCCGAGCTCTACGCGGAGGACGCCGTCATCGCCTTCCCGCCCGGGCAGACCACCCAAGGGCGGGCTGCCATCCGGGAGTTGTGGGAGGCGTTGATGGCACAGGGCGCCAAACTCGAACCGGAGGAGCCCCTTCCGACTCTGGTCACCGGTGACATCGCGCTCACCTCCACCCCGCCGAAGGACGGTGCGGGCGCCCGCGCCCAGGTGGTGCGCCGTCAGCCTGACGGCTCATGGCTGCGGATTCTCGACCAGCCCGAGTTCGTTCAGCCCAAGTAGCCGCAGTAGCCGCAGTAGCCGAGGAGTTGTGGCGGGGCTGGTCATCTTGCCCAGTGCTGCGACGCTTTGCCGGACTGGCAGGTCGACGCGGAGACACCGCCGCCGTACGCCAGGTCGAGACAGCCGCCGTTGCTGGTGCTCTTCAACGTGCCGCCCGAGCCCCAGCGCCAGAGCCGCGCGCCGCCCTGGGTGCAGTCACCGACGAAGACGGCCTGGCCGAGCATGTTGGCGACCAGGCAGGAGCCGGACTGCTTGTTGACCACCTTGAAGCTGTTGTTCTCCGCACGCACGGTCTTCCAGGAGGCGCTCGGATCGCCGCAACTCCCGTCGTCGGCCGAGCCGTACACCTGGGTCAGGCAGGCGTCGTTATCGGCGTTCTTCAGGCGGAAGGGGCCGGAGGAGGGGGCGGGTGGAGAGTCTTCGGAGCCTGTGCCGGCCGAGTCGGAATCGGAGTCGGAGTTGTTGTTGGAGTCGGCTCCGGTGCCGGTGCCGGAGGAGCTTTCGGTCGAACCGGAGCCGGCGTTGGAGGCGTCGCCCCCGTTCCTGTCGCCCTTTCCGGCCCCGCCGTCCTTGTTCCCGGAGCCCACGGGCCCGTCCTCCGTCCCCTCCCGCGACTTGTCCTTACCCTTTGCGTCCTTCTCGTCCTTCGGCTTCTTCGGCGAGGACTTCGACGGGGCGCCGGACGGCTGCGTCGGGTCGGCCGGGGCCGTGACCGGCGCCGACGGCGTCGAACCCGATGCCCGGTCCGGGCCCGTGACGTACGGCAGGTTCTGCAGGGCGAGAGTCGTCCCCGCGGCGACCACCACGACGGGGACGGCGGCCATCACGATGCGCGTACGACGCCGCTCGCGCCGCGGCGGCCGGGCGTCGGGCGTGGTCTCGGATATGGGTAGCGGTGCGGGTGTGGGTGAGTGTGTGGGGGTGGGCGTAGGAGTAGGCGTGGCGGTCGGCTCCGGGGGTGGCTCGGGCGCGGCCGCCGGGATTCGCGCGGCGAACGCGGCCCGCTCCGTCAGTACGTCGAGCACGGGGGCGGGCCAGACAGGCGTGCCCGAGGCGGACGGAGTGTGCCGGGCGGCGGCTTCCACCAGTTCGGGGGCGGTCGGGCGGCCCTCCGGGTCCTTGTCCAGGCAGGTCGCGACGAGCTCCGCGAGCTCGGGGTCGAGCTCGCGCAGCGGCGCCAGGTCGGGCTCGTCGTGCACGATCCGGTAGAGCGGGCTGCCCTCGCCCGCGTCCGTGAACGGCCAGCGGCCGCTCGCCGCGTACCCGACGAGGAGCCCCAGCGCGAAGATGTCGGACGCGCTGGTCAGGCCCCGCTTTCCCGAGGCCTGTTCGGGCGACATGTACGCGGGTGTGCCGACGACGAGCCCGGTCTGCGTCAGCTGGCTCTGCTCGGCGGCACGGGCGATGCCGAAGTCGATGAGGGTGACGCCGTCGAGGGTCAGCATGACGTTCGACGGCTTGAGGTCCCGGTGCACCATGTCGAGGCCGTGCACCGCCTTCAGGCCCGCGGCGACCTCCCGGAGCAGCAGCCACAAGGCGTCGCTGGACAAGGTGTCGCTGGACAAGGCGTCACCGGGCAAGGCGTCGCTGGGCAAGGCGACGGTCGGCCTAGGGGGCGTCGGCGACGGGGCAACGTTCGATCCGGCCTCGGCGAGCCGCTCGACGGCCTCGGAGAGGGTGATGCCGGGCACGTACGCCGTGGCGAACCAGGGTGGTTCGGCGGTGCGGTCGCTCGCCAGGAGGGGCGCGGTGGCTTCGGCCGGCAGCCGCCCGAGGTTGTCCATCTCCTGCCCGAAGCGGCGCAGGAAGCCCCGGTCCTCGGCGACGACGGAGGCCAGCATCTGTTTGACGGCGGCGTACCGACCGTCGACGACGCCGAGGTACACCCGTCCCATGCCGCCGGCGCCCAGCCGGCCCACCAGCGGGATCGTCCCGATCCGCCGCGGGTCCTGCGCGCGCAGCGGTTCGGCACCGCTGCCCGCCAGATCGAACCCGTCGAACCCGTCGAACTCGCTGTCCCCGTTCGTCCCGCCTGCCGCGTTCACACTCTCCCCGTTCACCGGCCTCCCCGTGGCCGGACCCGTGCACAGTGTGGCCCATCGGTCCATCGAAGTGGAAGATCTTTCTAGAACTGCGTTTCACTGACTGCCCATCGACTGGCCATCGACTGCCCATCGACCGCCCGACTTCGTTTCGCTTCTGCGCGCCGCGTTTCACTGCCGCGGGGCTTTACGCTGGTCATCACGATGAGTCCCAAGCAACAACGCGGCGAGGAAACCGCCGAACGTCTCCTGGCCGCCGCCCTGCGGGTGTACGCGGAGTCGGGCGAGCAGGGCGTCACCGTCAACGCCCTCGGCAGGGCCAGCGGGGTCAGCCTCGGCAGTCTCTACCACCACTTCGGCAGCGTCGACGGCCTCATGAACGTCCTGCTGCAGCGCTGGCTCGGCCGGCTGCTCGGTGAGCTGATCACGGCCGTGGAGCGTTCCCGCACCGCCCGGACCGGTGTCCGGGCCATCGTGCGGGCGTATCTGGCGTTCATCCAGGAACATCCGGACGCGGCCCGCCTCCTGCACTCCTCCTACGCCGACCGGCTCGGCATGGCGCAGGCCAAGCAGCTCCGCGACGCCCAGGAGGCCAGGCTGTCGCCGCTCACCGACTGGGTGAGCCTGCACATCGCGTCGGGCGAGCTCGCCCCGCTCTCCGTGCCCATGGTCGAGGCGCTGGTCATGGGGCCCGTCGTCGCGACCGCGCGTCGGTGGCTCTCCGGTCTCGACGACGTCGACCTCGACGAGGCCGCGCGTGTCCTGCCGGACCGGATCTGGCGCTCGCTCGTCCCGTGAGGCACCCGCACGAACATGCCTCCTCCGTACCTCCTCCGTACCTCTTCCATGCCTCCTCCATGACGTTCGGTTCGCGCGCGGTTACGACGGTCCCGGGCAGGGGAGCGATCGACCATGGGCGAGACAGGCGAGACAGGCGAGACAGCTGAAGAAGTGGCCGCGCGGCACGGGTTGCGGCCGTTGCCGGTCGAGGGCGGACTGTTCCGGCGGACCTGGGCGGGGCCGCCGGACGCCGACGGGCGCCCGGCGGGGTCGGCGATCATCGCGCTGCTCACCACGGCACCCGGTGACTTCTCCGCCCTGCACCGTCTTCCCATCGACGAGGTCTGGCACTTCTACGAGGGCGACGCGCTGGAACTGCTGCTCCTCGCGCCCGACGGCACGGACCGGACGGTCGTCCTCGGCACCGAATGTGCTGAAGGGCAGGTGCAGTGCGTGGTTCCGGCCGGGACGTGGATGGGGGCGCGTGTCCGGGCCGGCGGGCGGTCCGGGTGTGGAGACGGGTGGGCGCTCTTCGGGACGACCATGGCGCCCGGGTTCATACCCGAGGATTACGAGGGTGGGGACCCGGAAGAGTTGAGTGCTCGGTATCCGGGGCGTGCCGGGCTCATCCGGGAGCTGTGCCGGTCAGGGGAACCGCTGCGGATGCGGGGAGAGGATGGTCCAAGTGCGTGACTCGATGCGTGACTCAAGGCATGACTCGATGCGTGGCTCGAGGCGTGACTCGATGCGTGGCTCGAGGCGTGACTCAAGGCATGACTCGATGCGTGACGAGGCACTGCCCGGGCTGCCGGGGCGCGTCGCCCTGGTCACCGGGGCGAGCGGGGGCATCGGCGCCGGGATCGCCTTCCGGTTCGCCCAGGCGGGGGCCGCGGTCGTCGTCCACTACCGGAGCGGCGGGGAGCGCGCCGAGGAGCTGGTCGGGCGGATCGTGGCGGCGGGCGGTGACGCCGTCGCCGTACCGGCGGACCTGACGCGTGAGGAGGAGTGCCACCGCCTCGTCGAGGAGGCGCGCGCCTGGCGGGGGCGCCTGGACGCGTTGGTCAACAGCGCCGGTATCCAGCCGGTGCGGGAGCTCGCGGGTATGACGGCGGCGGAGTGGCGGCAGCTGTCCGAGGCGAACGTGACGAGTGCGTTCTGCTGCACGCAGGCGGCCGCCGACGTCATGGCCGGGCAGGACGGCGGCGGTACGGTCACGCACATCGCGTCCATCGAGGGGTCGAACCCCGCCTCCGGCCATGCGCACTACAGCGCGTCGAAGGCGGCCCTGATCATGTTCGCCCGCTCGGCGGCCCTGGAGTACGGTCCGCGCGGCATCCGCGTCAACAGCGTCTCGCCCGGTCTCGTCGACCGGCCGGGACTCGCCGAGGACTGGCCCGAGGGCGTGGCACGGTGGGGCCGGGCGGCGCCGCTCGGGCGGCTCGGCACGCCCGAGGACATCGGCAGCGCCTGCGTGTTCCTCGCCTCGGACGCGGCGTCCTGGATCACCGGGACGGACCTGGTGGTGGACGGTGGGGTGGGGGCGCGGCCGACCTGGTAGTTCAGTGGCACCGCTACAGGTCCGTGTGCATGTCTGTGTGCGTGTCCGGGTGCCTGCCCGGGTGCAGGTTCAGGTAGGCGAGGACCGCCAGGACACGGCGGTTCGCGGTGTCCGAGGGAGGCAGGGCCAGCTTGGGGAAGATGTTGCCGATGTGCTTGGCGACGGCCTTCTCCGAGATGAACAGGGACTCCGCGATCCCCGCGTTGGACCGCCCCTGCGCCAGGCACTCCAGGACCTCGCGCTCGCGGGCGGTGAGCGTCGCCATGGCGGCGTCGCGGCCCTTGCGGACCAGGAGCTGGGAGACCACCTCCGGGTCCATCGCGGTGCCGCCCGAGGCGACGCGCTCGATCGTTGAAATGAACGCGGCGCCGTTCGAGACCCGGTCCTTCAACACGTAGCCGACGCCCTCGGAGCCCGTGGCCAGCAACTCGTGGGCGTACAGCGGTTCCACGTACTGGGAGAGCAGCAGGACCGGCAGTCCGGGCATCCGCTCCCGGGCCGTCACGGCGGCGCGCAGGCCCTCGTCGCTGAAGCCCGGGGGGAGCCGGACGTCGACGATCGCGACGTCCGGCACCGACTCCGTGAGCGCGGCGAGGAGTTCGGGGCCGTTGTCGACGGCCGCCACGACTTCGTGCCCGAAGGCGGTGAGGAGCCTGCTGAGGCCGTCCCTCAGCAGGAAGTGGTCTTCGGCGAGGACAACGCGCACGGCACCTCCAGTGTCACCAGGGTCGGCCCGCCGGGCGGGCTGCTCATGGCGAGGACGCCGTCGAAGGTCGCCAGGCGCTGTTCGATGCCCCGCAGCCCCGAGCCGAGGGACGCGTCGGCGCCGCCGTGGCCGTCGTCGGTGACGGTGATGCGGAGGGTGCCCCGGCCCTCTGGAGCCGGGTCCGCGCCGCTGCCCCGGCCGTCTGGAGCCGGGTCCGCGCCGCTGCCCGGGCCCTCTGGAGCCGGGTCCGCGCCGCTGCCCGCGGCTGTCCCGCCGCGGCTGCCTGGGGCGGTCCCGGTGGGGTCGGTGGTGGTGGTTCGGCTGGTGTCCGGGGTGGTCCTGGTGGGGTCGGTGGTGGTGGTTCGGCTGGTGTCCGGGGTGGTCCTGGTGGGGTCGGTGGTGGTGGTTCGGCTGGTGTCCGGGGCGGTCCTGGTGGCGTCCGCGGTGGTTCGGCTGGTGTGCGCGGCTGTTCCGCTGCTGCCCGGGGCCGTCGCGTCGGCGTCCGGGGCGGTCCCGCTGTTGCCCCGGGTGGCCCCGCAGGTGCGTGCGGCGGTCCCGCTGCTGCGCGCGGCGGTCCCGGTCTCGTGGCGGATGTCGATCCAGGCCCGTTCCGCCCCGGAGTGCTTGGCGGCGTTGGCCATGATCTCCGAGACCGCGAAGTAGGCGGCCGACTCCACCGGCGGGTCGAGGCGGGCCGGCAGCTCGGCGGTGACCTCGGTCGCGAGGGGGCTGAGCATCGCCAAGGACCGTACGGCATCGGCGAGTCCGCGGTCCGCGAGGACGGGCGGGTGGATGCCGCGGACCAGGTCGCGCAGTTCCTGGAGGGCCTTGGTGGAGTTCTCGCGGGCCTCGACGAGCAGGGCACGCACGGCCTCCGGGTTGGACTCCAGGAGGTGCTCGGCCGCGTCGAGCGTCATGCCCATCGCCACGAGACGGACCTGCGCGCCGTCGTGCAGATCGCGTTCGATGCGGCGGATCTCCGCCATCTGCGTGTCGACGGCGGCGGTACGGGTGGTGGTGAGGTGGTCGATGCGATGCGCCATCTCGGCCATCTCCGCGCGCAGTTCACTCTCGCTCGGGGCGAGCATGGCGCGCAGGTAGCGCTCGTGCATCCGGACGGCGCGGGGTGCGGCCCAGAAGAAAGCGAGGGGGAACTGCAGGGCGCCGAGTACGCCGGCGAGGACGGCCGTCGGCCAGTTCTGCACCGGCACGAACAAGTACCAGACGCTGTCCCACTCCTGGGAGAGCCGCACCCCGAACGCGGCCGTGAACAGGCCCCACACCCCGCTCAGCAGCAGGGCGAGGGGACCGAAGGCGATCATGCCACCGAGGCAGGGATCGAGGCCGACCCAACGCCGGTCGCGCCACACCTGACCCTGCTTGCCGGCCAACTGGGCCCGCAGCGCGAGCCCTTGGCCCGTGGCAGGCAGGTCGGGGTAGGGCGCGGAGAAGTCCCGGCCCGACCACTCGCCGGCCAGCTCGCGCTGCCGGTCCGCGAGCCTTCGTACGCTCCGCATGGCGGCCGGGAGCAGCCGGGCGGCGGGACCTCCGCCGAGGAGCTGGACGTGGACCACCCACAGGGACACCCAGAACGCCTTCAGGGAGAGGGTCCAGAGGAGGAGGGAGCGGGTGAAGGCGCCACTCGGGGCTTCTCTTGTGGCCGTGCTTGGTGGGGTGCTCGGTGGGTTGCTGCGTGGGGTGCCTGGCGCGGCATCTGGTGCGGTGCCTGGTGTGGTGCCTGGCGTCGTCATGTCTTCCCCCTAGCGCCGTGAACTGCGGTTTCCTGCGGCGGCGGCCTTCCGCGGGTTCATTATGGGGCGGGGCGAGGGCGGAAGTCGGTGGTGAAAACTCCCCTCTTCGCGGTGCGGAGCGGGCGGATCCCGGCGGGGCGAGTGGCCTCAGCCGACGCGGGCCAGCCAGGCCCGCAGTGCGGAGTTGAACTCCTCGGGGCGTTCCAGGTTCGGCATGTGCGCCGCCGACTCGACGACGTGCAGGGCGGAGTCGGGGAGCGCGGCGTGCATGGCCTCGGCGTCGGAGACCGGGGTGAACGCGTCGTCGCGGCCCACGACGACGAGGGACGGCACGTCGACGCGGGTCAACAGGTCGCGGTAGTCGTGGCGTTCGGCCCGGCCGCGCAGGGCCGCGGCCGCTCCCTCGGGCGGGGCGGCGAGCATCATGCGGTGGACGTACGCGGATGCCTCCGTGTTGTACGGGGCCACCATCTTGTCCCGCACCTCGTCCGCGTACCCCTTCATGCCCTCCGCGAGGAGGCGGTCGGCGAGGGAGTTGCGGAAGACCTTGCCGTCCGGGGTCTCGGCCGCGGGGAACGTGTCCGCGAGCAGGAGTCCCGTGATGCGCTCCGGGAAGAGGCGGTAGCACTCCATGACGATCTGGCCGCCCATGGAGAGCCCGCCGAGCGCGAACTCCCGTATGCCCAGGTGGTCCATGAGGGCGGCGACGTCCTCGGCGAACGTGGCGAAGCCGGTGGTGCCGGGCACGACGGTGGACGCGCCGTAACCGCGGAGGTCCGGGGTGATCACGCGGTGGGTCGTGGCGAGCGCGGTGCGCTGAGGGGTCCACATTGAGCGGTCGAAGGGGTGACCGTGGATGAGTACGAGGGCGGGGGTACGGGCGCGGGTGTTCCGGTCTTCGCCCTGGCCCCCGTTTCCGCCTTCAGTCCCGTCCGCGTTTCCGTTGGCGTTTCCGCCTCCAGTCCCGGCCGCGTTCCCGTCCGCGTTCCCGCCCCCAGTCCCGTCCGCGTTCCCGTCCCCGGTCCCGTCCGCGTCCCCGTTTCCGCCGTCGCTGCCGGTGTCGTCGTAGCCGATGGTTATCCCGTTGAGCTGTGCGGTTGCCATGCGGGGAGGCTAAGCGGGGGGCAGGGGCGGTGCAACGAGTTACGGGTGATGCGGGGGTGCCCCGGGGGCCGAACGCCGAGGTGGTTCGTCCGCTCGCCTTCAGCCACGCGCCTTCACCCACACACTTATGAGGATCCTGTCAGGCCGCTGTCCGGATTCCATTTGCCTCACCTGAACCGGACGGGACATGCATATCCTCAACGCCATGTGCGCTTTTGTCCTGGTCGCGGAGGACGACGAGAAACAGGCCGAGCTGATCCGCCGCTACCTGGAGCGCGAGGGTCACGCGGTCGCGGTCGTCCACGACGGTACCGCCGCCCTCGCCGAGGTGCGGCGCCGGCTGCCCGACCTGCTGATCCTCGACGTGATGATGCCGGGTGCCGACGGCCTCGAGGTCACCCGTGTCCTGCGGGACGGCGGCGGGCCGCCCGAGCTGACGCGGCTACCGGTCCTGATGCTGACCGCCCGCTCCACCGAGGACGACCTGCTCGCGGGCCTCGACACGGGCGCCGACGACTACCTCACCAAGCCGTACAGCCCGCGCGAGCTGATGGCCCGTGTACGGACGCTGCTGCGCCGCGCGGCCGGCATCCAGCCGCCGCTGCCGGACGCCGACCGGCGAATCCTGCGCGTCGGCGGACTCGTCGTCGACCCGCTGCGGCACGAGGTGACGGTCGACGGGCGCCACGTCGACTGCACACCGGGCGAGTTCGACCTGCTCACCGCACTCGCTGAGGAGCCGGACCGGGTCTTCACCCGCCCGCAGCTCCTCGACCGCATCCACGGCTCGTCCGGCTACATATCCGCCCGCACGGTGGACGTGCACATCCTCAACCTCCGCAAGAAGATCGAAGCCGATCCCCGCAGGCCGGACCGTCTGGTGACGGTGTTCGGGGTGGGGTACAAGCTGGCGGCGAGAGCGGGAGCCCCTGTGAGCGACGGGGCGGCGGCGCTGCGTGGTGCGTGACGTTCCGCTTCGTAAGAGTCTGCTGGCGCGTCTCCTCGTCGTCTCCGTACTGGTCTCCATCGGTTCGATCGCCGCCACCGCGTGGCTCGCGGCGCAGACCACGACCGGGGCGCTGCGGCAGGAGCAGGGGCAGGTGCTCGCCGACGACGCCCGTATCTACGACAGGCTCCTCGGCGTCGGCGCGAGTGCTCCGGAGTGGCGGGGCGCCGAGGAGGCCGTCCGTGAACTGTCCCGGCAGACCGGCCGCCGTGTCGCCCTGACCACCCAGGACCGCAAGGTCATCGCGGACTCGGCGGCCCCTGGGAAGCCGGGCTCGTCGGCGGGTGGGGGTGGGGGCGGGGGCTCCGACTCTGGCCCTGGCTCCGACTCTGGCCCTGGCTCCGACTCTGGCCCTGGCTCTGGCTCCGGGGCTGGCTCCGGGTCTGCCTCCGGCGCCGGAGGCCCCTCCGAGAGCGGCTCGGCCAAGGACGGCTCCGGCTCCTCCGGCTCCTCCGGCACCTCAGGCAGCGGTTCAGCCAAGAGTGACCCCGGCAAGGGCGACAAGAGTGACCCCGGCAAGGGTGACCCGGGCAAAGACGCCCCCCGCAGGAACGCCCCCGCCAAAGACACCCCCCAAGACACCCCCACAGACACCGCCAAGAACACCTCCCTGCCCCCCACCGCCTCCGCCGTCCTCGACCCGCTCGCCGTCGACAGCATGCTCGCACCGGGACGTACGGACGCGGACACCTCGACGGCCGGTGAAGCGACGACCGACGACGCGGCGACCGGCGACGGGGCGACCGGCGACGCGACGACCGGAGACGCGGCGGCCGACCGTATCGACCCGCGCGCGATCGGCCCCTACCGCCTCACCAAGGCGGAACGCACACGGTTGAAGAAGGAAGCCGACCGGAGCGCAGCCTGTCTGACGGACCTCGGCATGAGCCCTCGGGTCGTCGTCGGCCCCGGCGGGCGGCCCGCCGTCCAGCTCGACCACGATCCGGGCGGGTTCCTGCCGACCCACTGCCGCAGCGCCGTCCTCGACCTGCCCACCGCGACCGAGGAGAAGGCCCTCAAGAAGCTCAACTCCCTCACCAACGCGTGCATGGCGCGGCACGGTCTCGACCCGGTCGCGGTCGACCTCGACCTGATCGGACGCTCCGGCGCGAAGCCCGTCGGCGCCGCCGTCCCCACGTACCTTCCGGACATAGGGTCCGAGAGCGAGCCCCTGTCGTTGCCCGCCCGCTCGGGGGCCATCGGGCCCGGCGTCACCTCCGCCGTCACCGCGTCCTGCGTCGACACCGCGCGCCGCGAACAGCTCGGCCCCTACGTCTCCTCGCCCGCGCTGCTCTTCATCACCAGCTCCGACGGCACGCGGAGCACGCCCGGCTTCAGCCTCTCGCGGGCCAACACGATCCGGCTCGCCGGGCTCGCCGCCGCCGTCCTCGCCGTCACGGTGGCCGTCACCGCGCTCGCCGCGACCCGGCTCACCCGGCCGCTGCGCGCGCTCACTGCCGCGACCCGGCGGATGAAGGCGGGCGAGCCGGGCGAACCGGTGCCCGCGCGGGTCACCCGTTCCGCGGGCGAGATCAGCCAACTGGCCGCCGCTTTCAATGACATGGCGACCCATCGCAAGGCCCTGGAGGAACAGCGCAAGGCCATGGTGAGCGACGTGGCGCACGAACTGCGCACCCCGCTGTCCAACATCCGCGGCTGGCTGGAGGCCGCGGAGGACGGCGTCGTCGACACCGACCCCGAACTGGTCACCTCGCTCCTCGAAGAAGCCCTGCTGCTCCAGCACATCGTCGACGACCTGCAAGATCTGGCGGCGGCCGACGCGGGCACGCTCCGGCTGCACCGCGAGCCGGTGCGCGCCGCCGACATCGCCGACCAGGTGGCGGCGGCGCACCAGGCGCGCGCGGACGGGGCCGGGGTGCGGCTCAGGGCCACCGCGTTCGGCGACCCGTGGGTGAAGGCCGACCCGCTGCGGCTGCGCCAGGCGATCGGCAACCTCGTCTCCAACGCGATCCGTCACACGCCCGAGGGCGGCAGCGTCCGCATCAGCTCCCGCACCACGGACGACGCCGTGCTGATCGAGGTCGCCGACACGGGCACCGGCATCGCGCCCGACGACCTGCAGCACGTCTTCGACCGGTTCTGGCGCGCCGACAAGTCCCGCACCCGTGCGACGGGAGGCAGTGGTCTCGGCCTGTCGATCGTGCGGAAACTGGTGGAGGCGCACGACGGGACGGTGACGGCGGAGAGCGTGCCGGGCAAGGGATCGCTGTTCACGGTGCGGCTGCCGGGGGCGTGACACACCGGTAGGGGAGAGGCGGGTGGCGCGAGGGAGGGGAGCGCGGGTCACAGGGGCGGGAGAGCGCGGGTCACAGGGGGAGCGAGAGCGCGGGCCACAGGGGGAGGGAGAGCGCAGGTCGCACGGAGGGGCAGGGCGAAAGCCCCGGTCGTTCACCTCCGCCGACCGGGGCTCTCTCTGCCCCCGGACCCGGCCGCGGCGGCGACACTCCCCCGAGCTACGCGCTGTGCGCGAGTACCGGCGGGCCAGGTCCGATGTAGAGATCAGATCAGGCCACACCAACAGATCGCTAACATGTGGCCAACGGTCCTTCCGGTATGGGGCGGCCGGCACTCTGGAGCAGGGCACGGGGAGGACGGTGTGAGTGAGCGGTGCGGGCTGCGGTTCGGTCTGCGGTTCGGTCTGCTCGGGGCGCCCGCCGTGTACGACGCCGACGGTGAGCCCCATCCCGTACGCAGCGCGAAGGGACGCGCCCTGCTGGCCGCTCTCCTGCTCGAACCGGACAGAGCCGTCTCCCTCGGCGTCCTCAAGGACGCGCTGTGGGGCGACTTCCCGCCGGCCTCCGCGCAGGCCTCCCTCCAGAACCACGTCACACGGCTGCGGCGCCTCCTCGACGACCCGCAGCGGCTGCACGCGGTGCCGCCCGGCTACCGACTCCGCGTGGACGACGGCGAGTTGGACGTCCGCGTCTTCGAGCGCCTCGTGACGCAGGCGCGGGCCGCGCACGCCGAGCGGGACTGGACGCTGGCCGCCGCCCGCGCCCAGGACGCGCTCGCGCTGTGGCGCGGCACGCCGTTGAGCGGCCTCCCGGACTCGCTGGACGGCCACCCCCTCGTACCGCGCCTGGAAGAGGCACGCCTCCTCGCCCTCCAATGGCGGTACGACGCCGAACTGGAACTCGGCACCGGCCTCGCGGCCCTCGTCCCCGAACTCGCCGCCCTGGTCGCGGAACACCCCCTCCGTGAGGTCTTCCACCGCCAGCTGATGCTCGTCCTCCACCGCACGGGACGCCAGGCCGAGGCCCTCGCCGTCCACCGCGAACTGCGTCGCAGGCTGATCGAGGAACTCGGCGTGGAACCGGGCGCGGCGGTGCGTGACGCGCACCGGGAAGTGCTGGGGGCGGGGGCGGGAGCGGGGGCGGGTGAGGAGGCGTCGGGGCCCGGCCTCGCACCCGCAGACGCACGCGAGTCGTCCCGTGCATCCGAGTCGCCCCACGCACGCGAGTCGTCCCGTGCATCCGAGTCGCCCCACGCACGCGAGTCGTCCCGTGCACCCGAGTCGCCCCACGCATCCGAGCCGAAAGGTGCCCCCGGGCCCGAGGCCGCGCCCTGGCCCACCCGGCCCAGAGGCGCGCCCTGCCCCACAGACGCACGCCACCCCACAGACGCACGCCGCCCCGCCGACACACGCCACCCCGCTGACGCGCCCGAGTCCGCTGACGCGCCCGAGTCCGCGGACGCGCCCAAGTCCACGGACGCGCCCGAGTCCGCGGACGAAGGTCAGCCGTCCGGAAGTACGGGTGAGGCGGCCCCGGAGCGGTCGCCCGCGCGCCCCGCTCAACTGCCGCCGGAGCCTGCCCACTTCACCGGCCGTGACGGCACCGTGCGCTCGCTGCGGCTCGCACTGGCCGGAGGGTCACGCGTCGCCGTCGTCTCCGGGATGGCCGGGGTCGGCAAGAGCGCGCTCGCCGTACACGTGGCGCACGCGCTGCGGGAGGAGTTCCCGGACGGGCAGCTCTACGTCAACCTGCGCGGCGCGACACCGGGCATGACCCCGCTCACTCCCGGACAGGCCGTCGCCGCGCTCCTCCGCGACCTCGGCGCGGGGCCACGCCACATCCCCGACGGGCCCGAAGCGCCGGACGCCGCAAGCGCGTTGCTGCGCTCGCTGCTCGCGCCCACCCGCACGCTCATGGTCCTGGACGACGCCGCGACGGCCGCGCAGGTACGCCCCCTGCTCCCCGCGGGCCCCGGCTGCGCGGTCATCGTCACCAGCCGTTCGCCGCTCACCGCCCTCGACGGGGCGGCGCGTTTCCCGCTGGCCCCCCTCTCCGACGGGGACAGCGCCGCCCTTCTGCGCGCCGTCTCCGGCCGCGCCCGACTCGATGCCGGGCACCCCCTGATCGAACTCGCGGGCCGCCTCCCCCTCGCCCTGCGCATCGTCGCCGCCCGCCTCGCCGCCCGGCGCGCCCTCACCCCGGACGCCCTCGCCGAACTCCTCACCGTCAGCGGCGGCCGCCTGCACCACCTGGAGTACGACGACCTCAGCGTGCGCCGCTCGCTCGCCGTCGCCCTCGACGCCCTGCGCACCTCGGACCGCGAGGCCGACCGTGACGCCGCGCGCGCCCTCGGCCGGATCGGGGCGGTCGACCTGCCGACGTACGGAGTGCCGCTCACCGCGCGCCTGTTGGGCACCGA
The DNA here is from genome assembly GCF_040683555.1 of Streptomyces sp. NPDC093510. Lineage (NCBI taxonomy): Bacteria > Bacillati > Actinomycetota > Actinomycetes > Kitasatosporales > Streptomycetaceae > Streptomyces > Streptomyces sp. NPDC093510. The sequence goes on along the minus strand of NZ_JBFBEE010000011.1, from coordinate 112,256 downwards.
CGAACTGCGCGCGGGCGCGGCCCTCGACCGCCTCGTCGACGTCGCCCTCCTGGAGGAGACGTCCTACGGCCGGTACGCCCCGCACGACCTCGTACGCGACTTCGCCCGCGAGACCGCCACCACCGGCCCGGACGGCGACGCCACGGGCGCTGACCCCGTCGAAGAGGTCTACCGGTGGTACGCGGAGTCCGCCCGCCGCACCCTGCTGGCCATCCTGCCGGAGGGCCTCGACCGGACCGACCGCCTGCGCGGCGTCGAGTCCCGCCTCGTCCGCCCCGGCCGCGGCATCCCGGCCGGCCCGTCCCTGACCGCAGAGTCCGCCTTCACCTGGGGCGACACCGAGCTCGCCAACGTCCTCGCCCTCGCCGAGCGGCACGACGACCCCGCCGGACTCCTCCCCGTCCTGGTCCGCTGCCTCTTCCCCTATCTCCAACGCCGCGGCCGCCTCACCGAACTGGCCGCGCTCGGCACCCTCGCCCTGGACGCCTCCCGCCGCCAGGGCGACACCGCGGCCGAGGCCCAGGCCCTCACCGACCTCGCGGGACTGCACTTCATGTCCGGCCGGAGCAGCGAGGCCCTCGCCCTCAACGACGAGGCCCTCACCCTGTGGAGCGCGCTCGGCATCGTGTCCTGCGTACGCCGCGGCCTCAACAACCGTGGCCTCCTCCTCGAGGGCCTCGGCCGCCACACCGAATCCGCCGAGGCCCTCCACCAGAGCCTCGACCTCGCCAAAGAACTCGCCGACCCGCTCAGCGAGGCGATCACCCTCAGCCATCTCGGCAACCTGTACGAGCACACGGACGCCCGCGCCGCCATCGCCCACCACGAACACAGCCTCGCCATCGGCGAGACCATCGGGCACGCCGTCGTCCGCCAGTCCGCCCACTGCAACATCGGCTACGCCCACCTCACCCTCGGCGAACCGTCCGCCGCCCTCGGCCACTTCGAGGAGAGCCTGCGCCTGCACGGCGAGTACGAGGACTGGCACGGCGCTTCCCAGGCCCGCCTCGGCCTGGTCCGTGCCCTGCGCGGACTCTCCCGCACCGTGGACGCCACGCGCGAGTGCGCCGCCCTCCTCGACCGCGCCGAACAGCGCGGCGACACCCACATGACCGGCCTCGCCCGCCACCAGCGCGGGCTCCTGCTCCGCGCGGCGGGACGCGACGAGGAGGCGTACGAACAGTGGCGGGCCGCGCTGCGCGCCCTGGACGGCACCGACAGCAAGGTGTCCGACGAACTGCGGGCGCTGCTGGCGGGTTGAGCGGGTTAAGCGGGTTAAGCGGGTCAAGGGGGCGGGCGGTCGGGCCGCGTGGCCCAGCTACGTCTTGTCACGCGTTGCTGCGCGTTGTTGGGCGCTGCTGCGCGCTGCTCACTTCGCGTCCGCGTAGCACTCCACGATCGCTGTGGTGAACGGGAACCGGACCGGTGTCTCCCCGAACGCGATCCGGCCCGCGAGGTCCCCCGCCTCACGCACCGCCAGCGCCACCGTCTCCGCCTCCTCTGCGGGGCAGTGCACGATGACCTCGTCGTGCTGGAAGAACACGAGCTGGGCCCGCAGCCCGCCCTCCGCGATCGACCGCCGCAGCGCCGCCAGCATCAGCAGCGCCCAGTCCGCCGCGCTGCCCTGCACGACGAAGTTACGCGTGAAACGGCCCCTCGCGCGGGCGTTGGTCGATGCGTAACCAGGAATGAACTCCCCCTCCGAGAAAGGGGATCCGGCGACGGGCGGGACGCCGTCCGCGGGGGAGTCGGCTGGTGGCGGGCCCTCCTGGGGGATGCCCGCCTCGTCGTCCTCCCCGGCGCCCGCCGCCGGCGGACTCGTCCTTCCCAGCCACGTCCGCACGAGCCGGCCCTCCTCGCCCGCCTTCGCCGCGTCGTCGACGTACGCGACGGCCAGCGGGAAGCGGCGGCGCAGCGCCGCCAGGTTCTTCAGGCCGTCGCCCGACGTCTGCCCGTACACCGCGCCGAGCAGCGCGAGCTTCGCGTGCTCGCGGTCGCCGGAGAACGCGCGGTCGGAGAGGCGGGTGTACAGGTCCTCCTCGCTCCCCGCCACCTCCATCAGGCCCCGGTCCCGGGAGATCGCGGCGAGCACCCTCGGCTCCATCTGGTCGGCGTCCGCCACGACGAGCCGCCAGCCGGGGTCGGCGACGACGGCCCCGCGGATCACCTTCGGGATCTGCAGCGCCCCGCCGCCGTTCGTCGTCCAGCGGCCGCTGACCGAACCGCCCGGGGTGTACTCCGGGCGGAAACGTCCGTCGTGCACCCAGTCCTGGAGCCAGCTCCAGCCGTGCGCCGTCCAGATCCGGTACAGCTTCTTGTACTCGATGAGGGGCTTCACCGCGGGGTGGTCGATCCCCTCAAGCTCCCAGCGCCGCGTCGACTTCACCCTGATGCCCGCCTGCGCGAAGGCCTTGACGACGTCCGCGGCCAGATCCGGGCGGACGCGGCGGCCGAACGCGGTGGACACCTCGTCGGCGAGCTCGGCCAGGCGGCGGGGCTCGCCGCGGCCCGCGTACCGCTCGCCGAGCAGTTCGTTCAGGAGCTCGCGGTGCACGTCGGCGCGCCAGGGCAGGCCCGAGGCGTTCATCTCGGCGGCGACGAGCATGCCGGCGGACTCGGAGGCGGTGAGCAGGCGCATGCGGTCGGGGTGGGTGGTCGCTCCGTGTCTTCGCTGCTGCTCGGCGTACACCTCCGCGAGCTCGGCGAGGGATACGTGGGCGCCGCCCGGGCGGGGCTCGAAGAGGGAGTCCTGGGTTCCGGGTTCGGCGGCGCGGGGAGGGGGGTCGGGGGGTACGGGGGTGTTGCGGAGGCGGGCGAGGGCGGCGGCCGCGGAACGGGGCTCGCCCAGGCGGCCCTCGTGGCCGAGGAGGAGGAGTTCGGCGGCTTCGATGTCGTAGCAGCGGGGGATGCGGGTGGCGGTGGTGAGGAGGCGGGGGTAGATGGCCGCGGTGGACCGCCAGATCCAGCGGTCCACGTCCGGGCGCTTCCGGACGGCTTCGGCGAGGTCGGGCTCGCGGATGATGTCTCCCACGGGCAGCCCGTCGCCCCCGACCCGGACGAGCTCCGCTCCCCCTCCCTCAACAGCACCGATGACCCACCGTCCACCCATGCGGCGAGTTTCGCATCCGGCACTGACATTGCCATTGCTGGCGGGGGCGCCTTGGGCGGGGTAGCGCTTTCCGCCCGTCTGTGGGGCGGGGCCGTGGGGGTATGTACGTACTCGCTATCCCTGCGTCGCGCCTCAAGTCCAAAGACGCCAATGTTTCCTCGGTGCTCCGTGCGCACATACCCCCACGTCCCCTCGGGAGCGCGTTTGCGGCTGCGGCCCGGTGGGGGCTGCCCCTGCTCCTACCTGGCAGCTGCGTCGAGGGGGTCACCCGCCCCTACTCCCGCGGGACGTCGCGGGGTGCACGGGTGGGTGGGTGGGATACATCCGCCGCGAAGCGGCGGGTTTGGGGGTTTTGGGCTTACGGGGTGGGTTCGCGGCTGCGGCTGTGGGTTGGTCGGGGCGCTCATCCACAGCCTGTGGATATCGGGATGGCGTACGCCTCAGCTGTCGCCGCCCTCGTCAATGAGCCGACGCACCTCGCGGTCGACCAGACCGAGCCGCGCCTCGGCCACGAGCGGCACCGCGCGGCGCTGCCTGCGTGCTTCGTGTACGTCGATGTCGACCGTCACCAGAGCCGGCTCCCACTTCGGAGCCTGCGCCACGACCGTTCCGCGCGGGTCGACGACGCGCGAACCGCCCCAGAACGACGCGCCGTTCTCATTGCCGACCCGGTTCACGAAGACGACCCAGCACTGCAGCATGCGGGCGGTGTACGACAGCAGCGTGTCCCAGTACAGGCCGGTGTCCATCGCCTCGGGGTCCAGGCTGGCCGCGCTGTTCGTCGGTACGACGAGGACCTCGGCGCCGTCCTGCACGGCGAGCCAGGGCAGCACGGGCTGCCAGGCGTCGTTGCAGATGAGGGTGGCCGCACGGCCGTGCCCGCCCGGCAGGTCGTACGCGCGCAGGTGCTGGCCCGGACTCACGTGCTTGCGCTCCTCCCACGCCAGGTAGTTCGGGAGGTACAGCTTCCGGTGGGCGTGCAGGAGGCGGCCCTCCGCGAAGTACGCCGCCGTGTTGTACGCGCGCAGGCTCGTGTGCTCGTGGAGGCCGACCAGGACGTCCGGGCCGCCCGGTTCCGTCAGTCCGCGCAGCCTCGGGTCGTCGGTCGTGACCGACGCGTCTCTCTTCGTACCGCCCAAGTGGTAGCCGTGCAGGCTCAGCTCAGGGAAGACGACGAGGTCAGCGCCCTGGGACTCGGCCTGGGCCGCCTGGTCCCGCGCGATCTCCAGGTTCCGCTCGACCTCACCCAGCGCGCAGTCCGTCTGTGCCAGAGCCACTCGCATGCGCCGAGCCTCCCAGCGCCCCCCACCCCCCGCACCCGGAAGACCCCCGTCCGAGCGCCAGCCCGACCGCCCCACCCGCCGACGGCCCACCCGTTCCCCGCACACGGGGAGTAGGAACGGGCGGAGGGGGCTCCACCAGGAGTAGGCGAGTGGAGGCCCCAGTGGAGCCCCCCACCTGCCCGCGGCCGGGGGGCGCCGTGGGGACCATTGCCCCCGCGACGTCCCGCCGGGGTAGGAGCCCCAAGCCCGCCGCTTCGCGGCGGATGTATCCCACCCACCCGCCCGTGCGCCCCGCGACGCAGCTGCCAGGTAGGAGCAGAAAGGGGGGGGGCGGCCCCCCACCGGGCCGCAGCCGCACGCGCTCCCGAGGGGACGTGGGGGTATGTGCGCACGGAGCACCGAGCACACTGTGGCGTCTTTGGACTTGAGGCGTGACGCAGGGATAGCGAGTACGTACATACCCCCGCGGCCCCGCCCCGACAACGGGTTGAACGCCCAGCAACGGGACCGCGCCGCCCAGCAGCGGACTGAACCCCGCCAGAACCAACCCGCAGGCGACGGCCCCCACCCCGACTCCTACCCTGACCCCATGGACTCGGTGATCGACAGAGCGTTCGCGGCGGCGCTGTACGGCGACGGCGACGAAGGTCTGGACACCGGCGCGTCCCTCCTGGCGGCCGCCCCCGAAACAGATGCCGACCTGCACCGCCGCGGCGAGGAGTACCTGCGAAGGGCCTGGCAGCGCGGCTGGCAGCCCGCCGACGTCATCCGCGTGGTCCGCCGCGACCTGGCCGACCCGCACGTACGCCTCACCGCCACCCTCATCCGCACCGAGACCAGCCGCTACGCCCACCTCCCGCCCCGCTGGTCGACCCAGCTGGCGGACCTGGGGCCCACCGAAGAAGCCACCCGGGACGGGAACCGGGACCGCTTCACCCGGGCCACCACCCACCTCCAGCTGTACCGCCTCCTCCTCCGCCTGCCCCCGCTCGAACCCGCGGGCCCGCCACCCGGCGACACCGTCCCCGGCCCGGTCCAGGGCGAGCCCCGCACCCTCACCCGCATCCGCGCCCTCCTCGCCAAGGCCGAGGCGACCGGCTACCCGGAGGAGGCCGAGGCGCTCACCGCCAAGGCGCAGGAGCTGATGGCGCGGCACTCACTCGACGAGGCACTGCTCGCGGCCCGTACGCACGCGAAGGACGTCCCGGCCGCCTGCCGCGTCGGCGTGGACGCCCCGTACGAAACGGCGAAGGCGATCCTGCTCGACGCCGTCGCCGCCGCGAACCACTGCCGGGCGGTGTGGAACGAGGCGTTCGGCTTCTCCACGGTGGTCGGCTTCGAGCCCGACCTGGAGTCGGTCGAGCTCCTCTACACCTCGCTCCTGGTGCAGGGCACCGCGGCGATGACCAAGGCGGAGGCGGGGCAGCGCGCGGCGGGCCGCAAGCGTACGAAGACGTTCCGGCAGGCCTTCCTGATGGCGTACGCGCACCGCATCGGCGGACGCCTGGCCGCCGCGGGCGAGCACGCGGTGGCGGAAGCGGCGCGGGAGGCGGGGGAGGGGGCGCCGGGGGCGGAGGGTGCAGAGGGGGAGGCGCGGGGCGCGGCCTCGCTGCTCCCCGTACTGGCCGCCCGCGACGTCGCCGTCACCGACCGCGCCGAGCAGATGTTCCCCGAGACGACCACGACGCGGGTGCGGGGCGTGACGGACGCGGAGGGCTGGGACCACGGCACGGCGGCGGCGGACCGCGCCCACGTCCCGCATCGCGACCCGCACCGCGGCCGACCCCGTGGCAAGGGCCCCGCGCTGCCCTGACTGGATACATCCGCTATGCGCCCGTATTGGCCGCATATTGCCCGTATCATCACAGAGTGACCTGGCTCCGCGCGCTGAAAGAGACAGCTCGCTCGGGTCTGACCGTCGAGCGCAAACGTCTCGAACCCCTGGTCGCCCTGCGCGGCGCCGCCGGTCTGGCCATCGTCATCGGCGTCAGCCTCACGCTGTTCGGGCCCGCGGTGGCGGCGAGCTCCGCGTTCGGCGCGTTCCAGGCGGCCATCGCCACGTTCCAGCGCAGCTGGCGCCCCCGCCCGGAGCTCGCCCTGGCCTCCGGCACGAGCCTCGCCGTCTCGACCTTCCTCGGCTACCTCACCGGCTCCCACCTGCTTCTCTTCCTCGCGCTCCTCTGCCTGTGGACGTTTCTCGCGGGGCTGAGCTGGTCGGCGGGGCCGACGGTCGGCATCATCGCGTCGTCCAACGTCGCGATCATGCTGGTGACGGTCACGATCCCCACGTCGGTCGCCGCGGCGGCGGGCCACGCGGCGATGATGGTCGTCGGGGGCTGTGTGCAGGCGGGCCTGGTGATCCTTTTTCCGGTACGCAGATGGGGCGCGCACCGGGACGCGCTGGCCGACGCGCTGGCGGCGGAGGCGGACTACGCGCGCAGGCTCCGGCACGATCCGGTGGCCGCGTTCGACCCCGAACCCCTGATGGCGGCGCGCGACGCGGCGACGATCACCCCGCGCCAGGCCCGCACGCGGCCCGCGGAACTGCACGGCGCGCGGGGCGTCGCCGAACGCATCCGTCCCGTACTGGCGTCCCTGGCGGACCCGGCGGTGGGCGCGCCTGCGGAGGGCAAGGAACGGGACAGGGTCCGCGAGCTCCTGGGTGCGGCGGGCGCGGTCCTGGACGCGGCGGCCCGCGCGATCCGTCACGGGGAGCCGGTGCGGATTCCGCCGGCTGCCCTGGCCGCCCTCAAGACCCCCGACACGGGTGCGATCCTCACGGGCCCGCCCTACCGAGCCGCGACCCGCCTGGGCGCCCTCCTGAAAGACGTCCTGGAAACAGCGGGCAACACCCAGCTCCCCACGCTTCTGGGCGGCGGACCGGCGGATACGGCCGGCGCTCCGCCGCCGGCCGAGCCCGAAACACCCACCGCCCCCAGCACTCGCACCGCCCCCGGCACTCGCACCGCCCCCGGTACTCGCACCGGATCTGGCGCCCCCGCCGAGCCTGGCGCCCCCGCCGAGCCTGGCGCCCCCGCCGAGCCTGGCGCCCCCGCCGAGCCTGGCGCCCCCGCCGGGCCTGGTGCTCCCGCCGGGCCTGGCGCCCCCGCCGAGCCTGGCGCCTCCACCGGGCCTGGCGCCCCCGCCGGGCTTGACGCTCCCGCCAGCTCTGGCGCCTCCACCGAGCCAGGTGCCCCTGCCGACCTGGGCGCCCCGGCCGACCCGGGCACCTCGGCCGACCCGGGCACCTCGGCCGACCCGGGCACCCCGACCGACCCGGGCACCTCCACCGACCCGACCGACCCGACCACCCCGACCACCCCTGCCGACCCGAACACCCCAACCACCCCGCCCGCATCAACCACCCCAAGCCCCCCCGCCATCCCCCGCCCCTCCGCAAAGCCCGGTGAGGCGGTCCCCCTCCTTCGTCCCAGCCTCTTCGCTCTCTTTCCCGCTGCCCTTCGGGCTGTCAGGGCAGATCTTCGGCATGACTCGCCCGTGGCCCGGCACGCGATCCGCGTCACGGGGGTCGCCGCCGCGGGGTATCTCCTGGGGCACTGGCTGCCGTTCGGGCACGGGTACTGGGCCCCCATGGCGTCGGTCATGGTGATGCGTCCGGACTTCTCCCAGACGTACTCGCGGGCCGTGGCCCGGTTCGGCGGGACCCTCGTGGGGGTCGCCCTCGCCACGGGACTGGTCCAGCTGGCGCACCCCGGCACGGGGCTGTCCGCCGCGCTGGCCGTGCTTTGCGCCGGGATGATGTACCTGCTGATGCGCACCGGCCAGGTCGCGGCGCAGGCCTGCGTCGCCGCGTACGTCGTGTTCCTGCTCGGCATGGGCGGCCAGCAGTGGACGCAGACCGTCCCGGAGCGCGTGGTCCTGACCCTGCTCGGCGGCGTCCTCGCGATGATCGCGTACGCCCTCTACCCCGCCTGGGAGACCCCGCGCCTGCGCACCCGCCTCGCCGACTGGCTGATCGCGGACGGCCGGTACGCCGCCGCCGTCGTCGACCGCTACGCGCACCCCGCGGGCAAGGCCTGCCCCGACGTGCGCGAAGCCCTGCTCGCGGCACGCGATGCCCGGATCGCCTGGCAGGAGGCGGTGAACCGGGCCAAGAACGAACCGGTGCGACACCGTGGTCTCTCCCGCGCGGCCGCCGCCGACGCGGAACAGGTGCTCGCCCAGCTGGGCCGCGTGGCCATGCTGATGGAGGCGCATCTGCCGGAGCGCGGCGACACCCCCGTGCCGGCCGCAGCCCGCCTGGCCGAGGCGCTGCGCAAGTCGACGGAGCAGGGCGCGAAGGCCGTACGCGAACGCCGCGTACCCAAGTGGGACGCGGTCCGTACGGCTCTGGAGGAGTGGGACGGCGAGGGCGTTCCCGACCGGGTGGTCCGCAGGGGGGCGGGCCTGCTCCTGGACACCCTGGACGAACTGTCCGACGCCCTGGACACGGCGCCCCCGCCGATGCTGGTGGACGGCTCGGCCACGAAGCGGCCGGACGCCGACGGGCCGCGGAGCCCGGAGGAAGGTCCGGGGCCCACGGCCCGTTGAGTACTTGCCCCCTCCGGAGGGGGGCTGGAGTCAGGGCTGGGGTACGCCTGCCGTGGGCAAGCCGTCCGGCAGCTTGCCGCCCCGCGTCTTCAGGAACTCGTCCTTGCCGGCGCCTTCCCAGGCGACCGTCATGGACTTGCCGTCCACGGACTCGACGCGTCCCGTCGTACGGTCCGCGTTCCCCTTCGGGCACTTCAGGCTGATCAGCTGCGACCCTGCCCGGTCACCCGTGGTGCCGTTGCACAGCACGTCCTCGCCGAGCAGCGTCGCCGTCTTCCCGGTGACGGCGAGGGCGAGCGGCTTCCCGTCGGCCGTGGTGACCCACGAACCTTCCAGGCTGCCGCCGCCCCCGGCCCCCGAGCCGCCCGAGCCGCCCGAGCCGCCTGAACCGCCTGAACCACCGGAGCTGCCTGCCGAGTCCTCGTCCGCGCCCCCGGACCCGCCGGAAGAGCTCGAACCGGACGACCCGCGATCCTTCTTGCCGCTCCCGTCACCGCCCCGGTCACTGCCCCCGTCACCGTCACTCCCGCACCCCGTCAGGACGAGCGCGGCCGCCAGGCCGGCCACGACGGCGCCTACTCGGACACTGCGGACGTACGTGCGCACTTGAAGTCCCCCTGAGAACCGGCCACATCGCGCGCCAAGCTACCAGGACGACTACCAGGAGGACTTGCGCACACCGGGGAGATATCCGGCGTGCGCTTGCTCACGGAGCTTCACCCTCGACAGTCCGAACGCGCCCACGTAGCCGCGCGGACGCCCGTCGACGCTGTCCCGGTTGCGTACCCGCGTCGCACTGGCGTCGCGCGGCTGGCGCACCAACTCCCGTTGCGCGGCGAGCCGTTCGGCATCACCCGTGCCGGGACGGCGGATGATCTCCTTCAGTTCGGCCCGGCGCGCGGCGTACCGCGCGACGGTCTCGCGCCGCTGCTCGTTCTTCGCGATCTTGCTCTTCTTGGCCATCAGATCCTCACTCCACGCGCACGGATCCTGGCGACGGCCGCCTCGACCCCGATGCTGTCGACGGTCTTGATCCCCTTCGTGCTGAGCCGCAGCCGCACGTAGCGACCCTCGCTCGGCAGCCAGTACCGCTTGCGCTGGACGTTGGGGTCGAAGCGGCGGGAGGTCCGCCGGTGGGAGTGGGAGATGTTGTTGCCGAAGCGGGGTTCCGCGCCGGTCAGCTGGCAGTGGGCGGACAAGGTGACGCACCTCTCGGTAGGCGGAAAAGGGCTCCTGTTGAAAACGGGAGTCATTTTCATATACTAGCCACATGGCCCGCACCGAACACCGCCCCGTCATCAAACTCCGCTCCACAGCGGGGACCGGCTACACGTACGTGACCCGCAAGAACCGCCGTAACGACCCCGACCGCCTCACGCTGCGCAAGTACGACCCGATGGCCGGACGCCACGTCGACTTCCGAGAGGAGCGCTGACCGTCATGCGCAAGGACATCCACCCGCCCTACGGCCCCGTCGTCTTCCGCGACAAGGCCGCCGGCTTCGCCTTCCTCACCCGTTCCACCGCGACCAGCGGGAAGACGGTCGAGTGGGAGGACGGCCGTACGTACCCCGTCATCGACGTCGAGGTCTCGTCCGCGAGCCACCCCTTCTACACGGGCACGGCCCGCGTGATGGACACGGCCGGCCGCGTCGAGCGCTTCGAGCGCCGCTTCGGCAAGCGCTGATGGCGGGCCAGGAACGGGCCTCGCGGGCCGAGGGGGAGGCGTCCCGCATGGACGTCGTGATCGTCGCCGGCCTCCACGCGGCCGCCCGCAAGGCGGCCGTCGACGATCTGCTCGCGAGCGTCCCCGACAGCGTGGCCCTCCACCACGACCTGTCGACCGCCGTGTCGGGCACCGTCGTCCGCACGGTCCGCGACGCCACCGGCACCCTCTCCACCGGCGACGCCCCGCTGGTCAACGACTGCGCGTGCTGCGCGCTCCGCGAGGACCTGATGCCCGAGCTCGACCGCCTCGCCGACGCGGGCCTCACCCGGCTCGCGGTCGTCGAGCTGTGGGACTCGGTCGAGCCCAAGGCGATGGCCGAGGTCGTCGCCGCGCACGGCGGCGATGGCCTCGCGCTCACCGGTGTGGTCACCGCGGTCGACCCCGCCCTCCTCCTGCCCTGCCTCGGGAACGGGGACGACCTCATGGAGGCCGGGCTCGCCGCGGCCCCCACCGACCAGCGCACCGTCGCCGACACCTGGGCGCGCCAGTTGGAGTACGCGCCCGTGCTCGCCGTCGCCGACTCCCCGGAGGCCGACGACGAGGACCGCGCTCTGCTCGCCCAGCTTCACCCGACCGCCCGCCAGGTGCTCATCGGCGAGGGCGACCTGGCCCGCGCCGCGCTCGCCGGATTCGACGTCGAGGCCGCCGCCGCGGCGCAGCACCCCGCCTGTGCGCTGCTGCCTGCCGAGGCCGACGCGTGCGGGGTCTCCACCCTCGTATGGCATCGGGAGCGGCCGTTCCACCCGGAGCGGCTCTACAACGCGCTGGAGGACCTGACCTGCGCGGCCGCCCGCAGCCGGGGCCGCTTCTGGCTGGCCGACCACCCGGACACGCTGCTCGGTTGGGACGCGGCGGGTGGCGCGCTCTGCGTCGAGAGCGCCGGGCCGTGGCTGGCCTCGCTGCCGGACGCCGCCTGGGAGATGGTGCCGCCGGTCCGTCGCGCGGCCGCCGCCATGGACTGGCATCCGGAGCACGGCGACTGCTGCAACCACCTGGTGTTCACCTCGCCGGGCCTGGACCGCGACGGGCTCGAAGAGGTTCTGGAGTCCTGCCTGCTGACGGACGAGGAGTACGCCGCCGGGCGCGACGCCTGGAAACACCTGCCCCCCGCCTTCGACACCCTCCTGGAGGTCTGACCTTGTCCCCTCGCAAGCCCCCGCGCCCGCAGAAGCCGAAGCCGAACCCTCTGGACCAGGCGGGGATCACGTACATCGACTACAAGGACACGGAGCTGCTCCGGAAGTTCATCTCGGACCGGGGCAAGATCCGCAGCCGCCGGGTGACGCGGGTGACGGCCCAGCAGCAGCGGCGGATCGCGGCGGCGGTCAAGAACGCCCGTGAGATGGCGCTGCTGCCCTACGGATCGCCTCGCTGACCCGTTGTCGTATCCCTCCTCGCCCCTCTCCCCGGGGCGCGGAGGGAACAGGAAGGGCGCTGTGTGCGTCTCTTCCTGGTGCAAGGTGCTGACGGTCCTGTGTCCACGGTCCTGTGTCCACGGTCCTGTCATCGCTGTCCCGTGATCGCGGTCCTGTAATCAGGGGAACACCCCGCGTGCACGTGCATCTGCCCATGCATCCGCATGTGAACACAGCTATGATCCGGGACAGTTGACCACTGCATCTAGAGCCACTCATGGCACCGCACCACCCGGGGAGCGATCTGTGCACCACGCGTTTAACGGCATGGCGGCCACGGAGCTTCACGGGGTGGTCTGGCAGAAGAGCAGGCACAGCAACTCGCAGGGCTCGTGCGTGGAGTTCGCGAAGCTGCCGGGCGGTGATGTCGCCGTGCGCAACTCGCGCTTCCCGGACGGCCCGGCGCTCGTCTACACGCGCGCCGAGATCGAGGCGATGCTGCTGGGGATGAAGGACGGGGAGTTCGACCACCTGATAGGCGGCTGACCCACTCCCCTCAACTCGGGTCCCTCAACTCAGGCCCCTCGACTCAGGTCCCTCAACTCAGGCGGAACAGCGCCCAGACCACCTTGCCGCGGAGCGCGCCGGCGAGCGGGTGCCAGCCCCAGCTGTCGCTGAACGAGTCCACGAGGAACAGGCCGCGGCCGGATTCGGCCGAGAAGTCGTCGTCCGTGTCGCGCGCCACCGGGCTGTCGTCGCTGGGGTCGCGCACCGCGCACACCAGCCGTGTCGCCCAGTGCATCAGGTGCAGCCGCACGGGCGGCTCCTGCTGGTCGCGGGGGGTGTCCGCGGGCAGCGCGTGGCGCAGGGCGTTGGTGACGAGTTCGGAGACCACGAGCGCGATGTCGTCGAACCTCTCGTCGAGGTCCCACTGGCCGAGCGTCTTCCGGGTGAACTGCCGGGCGCTGCCCACCGCTTCGTAGCGGGCGGGGAGGGCGACGGAGGCCGCGTCGGAGACCGCGGAGGGGTCGATCGGAGGTAGCCCCTGCCGTAACGGCTCGAGCATGGTCGATCCATTCGTCCCCATGCGAGGCACTCCCCGGTTTCGCGGTACATAGCGATGGAGCGGTGGCGCGGTCGGTCGCCGATGGTGCGGTGGTACGCGGTCGGTACAGCAGTGGCGCGCGGACCATGGTTCCGAATGCGCACAGCAGATGCAAGGGCAGATGCACGTGCACGCGCCGGGATTGGTCGATCCCGTGCCACTTCTTGCCCATTTCTTCCCACGACTTCTTCGGGGGAGCTTTCGGACCCTTTCCATTTCTGTAACCGGACGTGTACGGCCCGAAGCGTTTAATGGCAGACTGCTGGCTTCCAGTCGATCGGGAGGATTGAGCGAAGTGACCGCAGGGGAGTCGAGCGGCTCGGTGGTACGGCGCATCCTGCTGGGCTCACAGCTGAGGCGGCTCAGAGAGTCCCGCGGCATCACCCGTGAAGCGGCCGGATACTCGATCCGCGCCTCCGAGTCGAAGATCAGCCGCATGGAGTTGGGACGGGTGAGCTTCAAGTCCAGGGACGTCGAGGACCTTCTGACGCTCTACGGCGTCACCGACGAGGCCGAGCGCGGCGCGCTGCTCTCGCTCGCCAAGGAGGCCAACCTCACGGGCTGGTGGCACAGTTACTCGGACGTCCTGCCCGGCTGGTTCCAGACATATATCGGCCTGGAGGGCGCCGCCTCGCTCATCCGCGTCTATGAAGTCCAGTTCGTCAACGGGCTGTTGCAGACCGAGGCGTACGCGCACGCCGTCGTCGCGCGGGGCATGAAGGGTGCGAGCAAGGCCGAGATCGAGCGGCGCGTCGCGCTGCGCCTTGAGCGCCAGAAGCTCCTCGCCTCCGAGCACGCGCCCCGCTTCCACTGCGTACTGGACGAAGCCGCGCTCCGACGCCCGTACGGCGACCGTGAGGTGATGAGGGGTCAGATCCAGCACCTCATCGAGATCTCCGAGCGCCCGAACGTCACCCTCCAGGTGATGCCGTTCAGCTTCGGCGGGCACGCGGGCGAGAGCGGCGCCTTCACGATGCTGAGCTTCCCGGAGTCCGACCTCTCCGACGTCGTGTACGTGGAGCAACTCACCGGCGCCCTCTATCTCGACAAGGCGGAGGAAGTCGCGCAGTACGAGCGGGTGGTGGCCCAATTGCAGAAGGACAGCCCCGATCCGGTCGGCAGCCGTGATCTTCTCCGTGGTCTGCTCCAACTCACCTGAAACATAAGTACTATGACGTGAGATCAGACATCTGCTTCCGTTTGCGGCCGTCTGCTGCCGCGGCAAGGGGTCCGTCTCATGTCCTTCTTCACCGACCTGGCTCATCAGTTCATCGACGGGGAGTGGAAGGCCGGGTCGGGGTCCTGGGACATCATCGACTTCAATCCGTACGACGGGGAGAAGCTCGCGTCCATCACGGTCGCCACGGCCGACGAGGTCGACCAGGCCTACCGCGCGGCCGAGCGTGCGCAGCAGGAATGGGCGCAGACCAACCCCTACGCCAGGCGCGCCGTCTTCGAGCGTGCCCTGCGGATCGTCGAGGACCGTGAGGAAGAGATCACCGAGGCGATCATCGCCGAGCTGGGCGGCACCCGGCTCAAGGCGGCCTTCGAGATCCACCTCACCAAGGAGTTCCTGCGCGAGTCGGTCCACCTCGCACTGCGTGCCGAGGGTCGCGTCCTGCCCTCGCCGGACGACGGCAAGGAGAACCGCCTCTACCGCGTCCCGGTGGGCGTGGTCGGCGTCATCAGCCCGTTCAACTTCCCGTTCCTGCTGTCGATCAAGTCCGTCGCGCCGGCCCTCGCCCTGGGCAACGCGGTCGTCCTCAAGCCCCACCAGAACGCGCCGGTGCTCGGCGGCAGCCTGGTGGCCAAGGTGTTCGAGGACGCCGGGCTCCCCGCCGGACTGCTCAACGTCGTCATCACCGACATAGCCGAGATAGGCGACGCCCTGATCGAGCACCCGGTGCCGGGCGTCATCTCCTTCACCGGCTCGGACCGCGTGGGCCGTCACGTCGCCACGGTCTGCGCCTCGAACTTCAAGCGCTCCGTCCTGGAACTCGGCGGCAACAGCGCGCTGATCGTCCTGGACGACGCCGACATCGACTACGCAGTGGACGCGGCGGTCTTCAGCCGCTTCGTGCACCAGGGCCAGGTCTGCATGGCGGCCAACCGCATCCTGGTGGACCGGTCCGTCGAGGCGGAGTTCACCGAGAAGTTCGTCGCCAAGGTCGCGGGCCTGAAGGTCGGCGACCCGGCCGACCCCACCACCCACATCGGCCCGCTCATCAACTCCTCGCAGGCGGACGCCGTCACGGCCGTGGTCGACCAGGCCGTCTCGGCCGGCGCGAAGGCGCTGCTGCACGGGAGCACGGACGGCAACCTGGTCGCCCCCTCGGTCCTCACGGACCTGCCGGCCGGCTCCCCGGTCCTGAACCAGGAGATCTTCGGCCCGGTCGCCCTGCTGCTGCCCTTCGACGGTGAGGACGAGGCGGTCCGCATCGCCAACGACACCCCGTACGGACTGAGCGGCGCGGTGCACACCGGCGACGTCGAGCGCGGCGTGCGCGTCGCCAAGCGCGTCAGGACCGGCATGATCCACGTGAACGACGGCACGGTGCACGACGAGCCGATCGTGCCGTTCGGCGGCGAGAAGAACTCCGGCGTCGGCCGGCTGAACGGCGAGTCGACGGTGGACGCCTTCACCACGCAGAAGTGGATCTCCGTGCAGCACGGCAGGTCGCGCTTCCCGTTCTGAGAGTCCCCTTTTCCAGGGTCACGGAGCCTTGCGGACAGTACCTGTCCGCAAGGCTCCGTAGCGTCTGTGGTGTCGGAAAGCCCGGCGGAACAACCCGGCGTCACAGCCCGCGCCCGCGGGCCGGAGAAGAGGCGGACACCATGGTCACTCACGTCAGCGCGGAAGCCAGGGGCGACGAGCGCGGCGCCCTGATCGCCTTCGTACAGGCCCAGCGCGGCGGCATCCGCAGGTCGGTGCTCGGCCTGACCGACGAGCAGGCGTCGGCGCGGCCCAGCGCCAGCGAACTGACCCTCGGCGGCCTCGTGAAGCACGTCGCAGAGACCGAGCTGAACTGGCTGCGGATGGCCCAGCAGAAGCCCAATGAGAAGGCCCGCACGGAGGCGACGTGGGGCGACAGCTTCCGCCTGGTGGAGGGGGAGACGCTCGCCGGGACGCTGGACTTCTGGGAGGAGGTCGCCCGGGAGACCGACGACTTCATCCGTACGGTGCCGAGTCTCGACGACACGTTCCCGCTGCCCGAGGCGCCGTGGTTCCCGCAGGACGGCGCGGTGTCGATGCGGTGGCTGATGCTGCACCTGGTCGAGGAGATCGGCCGGCACGCGGGCCACGCCGACATCGTCCGCGAGTCCCTGGACGGGAAGACGGCCTTCGAGCTGGTGGCGGCTGCCCAGGGATACCCTAGTCAAAGTTGAAGACCGGGGGGCTGAGTGGAAGGGCGCGGTACATGTCAGCGATCCGGCTGCTGGTTCTGGGGGCCGTGCGTCAGCACGGCCGCGCCCACGGCTATCAGGTCCGCAACGACCTGGAGTACTGGGGCGCCCACGAGTGGTCCAACGCCAAGCCGGGCTCGATCTACCACGCCCTGAAGCAGCTGGCGAAGCAGGGGATGCTGCGCGCCCACGAGGTCGCCCCGTCCACGGTCGGCGGCCCGCCCCGCACGGAGTACGAGATCACGGAGCAGGGCACGGAGGAATTCCTCTCCCTCCTCCGTGAGTCCCTGACGACGTACGACCAGCGGCCGGACATCCTCACGGCGGCGCTCGGCTTCATGGTGGACCTGCCGCGCGAGGAGGCCGTGGGCCTTCTCGAGGAGCGGGTGCGCCGCATGGAGGAGTGGCGGGCCTCCGTCACCGAGTACTACACGCCGTCGGAGGGTCCCGAACAGCTGGGCCACATCGGCGAGATCATGAACTACTGGGTGCACTCGGCGGACACGGGTGCGGAGTGGACCCGAAGTCTCATCGCCCGCATCGAGGGCGGCGCGTACACCTTCGCCGGTGAGGGCGATCCCTTCGTGGCCGTGCTCGCGGAGGGCGAGGAGAACCCGTACGCGACGGGGAACCGGCACGCCGAGGATAACCACTAATCAAGTTTGACGAATGCGAGTCCTTCGGCTACCTTCCTCCTTCTAGTCAAGTTTGACTACAAGATCAGAAAGGAGCCGGATGACGGACGCGATCGTCGTCGAGGGCGCACACAAGGCCTACGGGAAGAAGAAGGCGCTGAACGGACTCGACCTGCGGGTCGGGCGCGGCACGGTGCACGGGGTGCTCGGGCCGAACGGCGCGGGCAAGACCACGGCGGTGCGGATACTCGCCACTCTCCTGAGGGTCGACAAGGGGCGCGTGGAGGTCGCAGGGCAGGACGTCCGGCGCAGACCCGACGAGGTGCGCAGGCGCATCGGCCTGCTGGGCCAGCACGCCGCGGTGGACGAGGAGCTGAGCGGCCGGCAGAACCTGGACATGTTCGGGCGGCTGTACCACCTCGGCGCCCGCCGCGCGCGCGTGCGGGCCGACGAGCTCCTGGAGCGGTTCGGCCTCGTGGACACCGGCCGCAAGGCCGTCAAGCAGTACAGCGGAGGCATGCGGCGCCGCCTGGACCTCGCGGCCTCCCTCATCACGGACCCCGAGGTGCTCTTCCTGGACGAGCCCACCACGGGCCTCGACCCGCGGGGCCGTGCGGAGGTGTGGGACTCGGTGCGCTCGCTTGTGGGCGGCGGCACCACCGTCCTCCTGACGACGCAGTACCTGGAAGAGGCGGATCAGCTGGCCGACCGCATGTCGGTGATCGACGAGGGCCGCGTCATCGCGGAGGGCACGGCGGACGACCTCAAGGCGAGGCTCGGCGGCGACCGCATCGACGTCGTGGTGCGTGACGGTTCCCAACTGGAGCTCGTGGCCGGGCTGCTGCCTCCCGGCGCCACGGTGGACCCGGACCGCCGCCTGGCGTCCGCACCTGTCACGGACCGCATGGAGGCCCTCACGGACGTCGTGCGGGCCCTGCGGGACGCCGGTATCGACGCGGAGGACGTGGCGCTGCGCAGGCCCACGCTGGACGAGGTCTTCCTGAGCCTGACGGACCGTACGAAGGAGCCTGTGTGAGTACGTCGATGAGCTGGGCAGCGGCCGACTCCTGGACCATGACGCGGCGCGAACTCGCCCACTGGGCACGACAGCCGGTGCAGGTCCTGGTCGGCCTCGTCTTCCCGGTGATGATGCTGCTGATGTTCACCTACCTGATCGGCGGCGGGAAGGGCATCGCGGGGGAATACGCGGAGTTCCTCGTGCCCGGCATGTTCGCGCTGACCATGGTCTTCGGCCTCGACGCGACGATGCTCGCGGTCACCCAGGACCTGAACAAGGGCGTCATCGACCGGTTCCGGTCCATGCCGATGGCCAACGGCGCCGTCCTGGTGGGCCGTTCGGTCGCGGACATGCTCCAGTCGTTCGTCTCGCTGCTGGTCATGATGGGGGTCGGACTCGCGATCGGCTGGCGCTGGCACGGCTCGTTCGGGGCGGTGCTCGGGGCCGTCGGGCTGCTGATGATGCTGCGGTTCGCGATGCTGTGGCTCGGCATCCACCTGGCGATGATCGCCGGCAGGCCGGAGCTGGTGGTGGCCGTGCAGATCCTGGTCTGGCCGGTCGGCTTCCTCTCCAACGCCTTCACCGTCCCGCAGAACATGCCGGGCTGGCTGGGCACCCTCGTCGAGTGGAACCCGATGTCGGCGACGGCGGCGGCCGTCCGCGACCTCTTCGGGAACGACCCCGGGGTGACCGGCACGTCCTGGGCGGCCGAACACGCGGAGCTCCTCGCGGTGCTGTGGCCCGTGGCGCTCGTCGGGGTGTTCCTGCCGCTGGCGGTGCGCAGGTTCTCGGCGCTGAGCGACTAGCGCCCGCGCGAGTAAGGGGCGCCCGTCCATGGCGGGCGCCCCTTACGAGGCTCAGGTCTGTCCGGGGCCTGGTCGAAAAAGGGGCGAAGAGTGCCACGGCCACACGCCGACGGAGCCACCGGCGGCACCAGGAGAGGCGGCGATGAGCCGGGATCGTCCCCGGCCGGGCATCCTGAGGGGCGGTGGAACCTGCCCACGCCGTCTGGCGTTGATAACTTTGGGCGGCTGCACCCCGCCGCCGCACCGCCCCCTCACCCTCAGGAGCCCGGAACCGTGACGACGCTTGCGCTCGGACCAAGCTGGCTGGATCCGGATTACCTGCTCAACCAGTTCGGCCTCTGGGGCCTGCTGGTGATCGTCTTCGCCGAGTCCGGTCTGCTCATCGGCTTCTTCCTGCCCGGCGACTCGCTGCTGTTCACCACGGGCCTGCTGATCACCACGAACAAGCTGGACACCCCGCTGTGGCTGGCCTGTCTGCTGATCTGCCTCGCCGCGATCCTGGGCGACCAGGCGGGTTACCTCTTCGGCAAGAAGGTCGGCCCCGCCCTCTTCAACCGCCCCGACTCCAAGCTGTTCAAGCAGGAGAACGTGGTCAAGGCGCACGACTTCTTCGAGAAGTACGGCCCGAAGTCCCTGGTCCTGGCCCGTTTCGTGCCGATCGTGCGGACGTTCACGCCGATCATCGCGGGCGTCTCCGGCATGCGGTACCGCTCGTTCATCACGTTCAACGTCATCGGCGGCGTCCTGTGGGGCGCGGGCGTCACGCTGCTCGGCGCCTGGCTCGGCAACATCGAGTTCGTGCACAAGAACATCGAGGCGATCCTCATCCTGATCGTCCTCATCTCGGTGGTGCCGATCGCCATCGAGTTCCTGCGGGCCCGCAGCAAGTCCAAGAAGGCGGCGGCGGCCGAGGGCGGCTCCCCGGGCACGCCCCCCGCCCAGCGCGGCCGCCACGCGAAGCGCTGACGCCCCGCTGACGCCCTCTCCGGAGACGTACGCCCGCTCTCCGTGGACGTACGCCCGCTCTCCGGAGACGTACGCCTAGAAGCCCCTGGTCCGCTTGGCCGCGCGGCGGTTCGCCGCCGATGCGGCCCCCGGGACCTTCAGGATCAGCCGGGAGACCTCGCTCCCCAGGTTCACGCCGATCGCGATGGCCAGGGCCGTCGCGACGGCCCTGGTGAGCGAGTTCATGCCCGTGTTCAGGTCGTTCTGCGCCAGCGCGAGCAGCCCGAAATACGTGGCGCTACCGGGCAGCAGAGGGCCGATCGCGGCCGTCACATAGGGCAGTGAGGACGCGAACCGGTAGCGCGAGAAGAGCTGTCCGAACAGGCCCACCAGACCGGCCGCGACGGCCGTCGCCGCGACGGGCGACAGCTCCAGCGGGGTCTGTGCGAGCGCGCCGAACATCACCCAGGCGATTCCGCCGTTGAGGGTCACCATCAGCACGGTGTTACGTTCCTGCTGGAGCAGGATGGCGAAGGCGAGACTCAGCGCCATCGACGCCAGGATCTGGATGACGGGACGCGACGACGTCACGCCGAACTTCGTCTCCGGGGTCAGATTCGTCGCGTCGAGCATTACGCCGAGCGACAGCACGAGCAGCACGCCGCAGACGATGCCCACGATGAGGTACATCACCTCCAGGAGGCGCGCGGCAGCGGTGATGTAGTAGCCGGTCAGACCGTCCTGCACGCCCGCCACCAGGGCCCGCCCCGGGATCAGCGCGAAGAGCCCACCCGTGATCACCGCCGAGGCCATGGACGCCTCGGTGTGCACGAAGCTGAGCGCCACACCCATTCCGGCGGGTGGCATCGCGGCGCCCACGAACTGGTAGAACTCCGGCAGCCCACGCCCCGCGCACAGCCAGGCGAGCCGGTCGCCGAGCATCGCGCCGACGGCGGCCACCAGGAAGACGAGGGCGCCACCGCCGACCAGCACGGACGCGGAGCCCGCGAGGAGCCCGCTGGCCGCCGTGAGGGCCCAGCCCGGGTAGGGGTGACGGTTACGCCGGATGCCCGCCAGACGGCGGTAGGCCTCCTCCAGGGAGACCTCGATCTCGGGGTCGCTGATGTCGTCCACCAGGTGGAAGACCGCCGCGAGACGCGTGTAGTCCGTGCCCCGTCGGCGCACCGTCCTGGAGGCCGTGACGGGGTCGTCCACCAGCGAGGGCTGGTGCGAGATCGACAGGAGCGTGAACGTGACGTTCGGCTCACAGCGGTCCAGGCCGTACGAGCGGCAGACGGCGAACATCGCCGCCTCGACATCCTCGGCGCCCTCACCGCCCGCGAGCAGCAGCTCGCCGATACGCAGCGTCAGGTCGAGCACGCGCGGCACGGCGGGCCCGGCCTCGTCCTCCTGCTTCTGCGCGGCCTCCGTCGCGGGACGCTCGGTGACCGGCATGCGCAGCATCGTGCGCATCTGGTCCTGCCACGGCACGTCCTTGGTGAGCTTCACCAGGGGTATGCCCTGCGCGGGCGTGAAGGCCTGCGGGGCGTTGCGGGAGCTGTACGTGTGCGGCGTGGTGAACGCCGACTTGTCGGTCTCCTGCGGCGTCGGGGACGGCGTCGCGAGGCCCGTGGGGATGGCGAACTCGGACGTCGTCTGGGACTCGTCCTCAGGGGCCTGCGGCTGCGACATCACCCCGCTGGGCTGCGCGAACGCGCTGCGGGCCTCGTCCGACTGAGGCTTTCGGTCCTCGGCCTCATGCTCGGCCACTTATGCCCTCACTTCTCATACGACTCGTACGCACCCTCCGTATGGCCAGTATGGGCACAGATACACGAACGGGCCGTGTGACCTGGGGTCACACGGCCCGCCCGGAGCGAGTGGCTCAGTGACCGCCCTCGTCCTTGAAGCGCTTGTAGGAACGCTCGATCTCGGCCTCGGCGTCCGTGCGGCCGACCCAGTCGGCGCCCTCGACGGACTTGCCGGGCTCCAGGTCCTTGTAGACCTCGAAGAAGTGCTGGATCTCCAGGCGGTCGAACTCGGAGACGTGGTGGATGTCCCGCAGGTGCTCCACGCGCGGGTCCGAGGCCGGGACGCAGAGCAGCTTGTCGTCGCCGCCCGCCTCGTCGGTCATCCGGAACATGCCGATCGCGCGGCACTTGATGAGGCAGCCGGGGAAGGTCGGCTCGTCCAGGATGACCAGGGCGTCCAGCGGGTCACCGTCCTCGCCGAGGGTGTTCTCGACGAAGCCGTAGTCCGCGGGGTAGCTGGTCGACGTGAAGAGGCGACGGTCCAGACGGATCCGGCCGGTCTCGTGGTCCACCTCGTACTTGTTCCGCGAACCCTTCGGAATCTCGATGGTGACGTCGAACTCCACGGGTGGCTCCTCCATGATCAGCACATACTTCGGGTGATTAAGTGTCCCTCACGCAGATGTGTGATCGCGAAAGGGGCTGGTCGTCGTGCCGGAGCTCAAGCCTTGGCAGCGGCCTCGACAGCTTTTGAGACAGCTGCCCAAGCCTTTTGCCACCCAGCTCTCCGGGTTCTCCGGGAAGCTCACGACCTGGCGGCTCACGGCTGGTGCGGCCACCTTCGGCCTGGTCATCGCGGCCGGGGCGGTGGCCGCGGCCGGCCCTTGGGACTCCTCCGGTCAGCGTACGGCGGAGCGGGACCGGGCCGCTTCCCAGGAGGCCCTGGGTGGCGCAGATCACGCTGGTGGTACGCCGGGACGCGCGCCGGAAACCCCTCCGAGCGCCCCTTCCGTGCTCGCCGGACTCGGCGCACCCGCGGGCACGGCCCCCGCACCCACCGACCGCGCCCTCGCGGAGGTCCTCGACCCGCTCCTGAAGGATCCGGCGCTCGGCCCCGAGCGGTCGGCCGTCGTGCTCGACGCGGCCTCCGGGAAGCGGGTGTACGGCAAGGGCGCGGGCGAGGGCCTCACACCCGCGTCGACCATCAAGATCGCCACGGGGGTCGCCGCGCTGTCCGCGCTGGGCCCCGACCACCGGATCACCACGAAGACGCTGCTCGACCCCGGCTCGTCCGGCACACCCGACGTCGTCCTCGTCGGCGGCGGCGACCCCACGCTCACCGCCCGCAAGGACGGCCGCTACACGGACACGGCGGCGAGCCTGCGCACCCTCGCCGCGGACACGGCACGCTCCCTCAAGAGCCGCGACATCGACAAGGTCGGCCTCAAGTACGACACGTCGCTGTACTCCGGACCCGCGCAGCACCCGATCGGCCCGAACGAGAACATCACGCCGGTCAGCGCCCTGATGGCGGACGAGGGCCGACTGGACGACTCCTCCAGCGGACCGGCCCCGCGCGCGGGTGACCCGGCGGCCGAGGCGACGAAGAAGTTCGCGGACTTCTTGTCGACCGAAGGCATCAAAACCAACCTCTCCCCCTCCGACTCCGCCAAGGCGTCGGAGGGAGCCGAATCCCGGGCCGAATCCCTCGCGAAGGTCGAGTCGCCGCCCCTGTCCTCGCTGGTCGAGCGGATGCTGACGCACAGCGACAACGACATCGCGGAGGCACTGGCCCGCCAGACGGCCGTCGCGGCGAAGGAACCGGCGAGCTTCGAGGGCGCGGGCCGGGCGGTCCGGGCCCAGCTGCGGAAGCTGGACCTGCCCCTCTCCGGAGCGAAGTTCGCCGACGGCAGCGGCCTGGACCGGTCCGACCGCGTCTCCGCCGAACTCCTGGCGGCCCTCCTGGACCACGCCGCCGACCCCGGCCGCCCCGAACTGCGCTCCGTGGTGACAGGCCTCCCGGTCGCCGGCTTCACCGGCACGCTGGTCGACCGCTACCCCAAGGACTCACCCGGCACGGGCGTGGTCCGCGCCAAGACCGGCACCCTGACCGGCGTGAACAGCCTCGCGGGAACGGTCGTCGACGCCGACGGCCGCCTCCTCCTGTTCGCTTTCATGACCACAGGCACCACGAACCCCCAAGCAGCCCAAACGGCCCTGGACCACATGGCCTCCACAGTCGCCAACTGCGGCTGCCGCTGACACGACGGCGACGAAGACGCCATTCAGGGGCGCGGGGAACTGCGCAGGCAGCGAAGGTGCGGGCTGACGCCGCGGGCGACGGGTGTGAAGGCACGGCTCGGGGGCGCGGGGAACTGCGCACGCAGCGAAGGTGCAGGCTGACGTGGCGGACGACGGGTGTGAAGGCGCGGCTCAGGGGCGCGGGGAACTGCGCACGCAGCGAAGGCGCAGGCTGACGCCGCGGACGACGGGAGCGAAGGCGCGGCTCGGGGGCGCGGGGAACTGCGCAGGCAGCGAAGGTGCGGGCTGACGTGGCGGGCGACGGGTGTGAAGGCGCCGTTCAGGGGCGCGGGGAACTGCGCGCCCAGCCACATCCGACCGGCAGCCGAACGAGGAGAGCGAGTCCCCCAAGGCAGGCAGGTCCCCCCCAAGGCAGGCAGGTCCCCCCGAAGGCAGGCGGACCCCCGAAGGCAGGCGGGCCGGGGGCGCCGGGAGCAGGGGGCCCGGCCCGCACCATCGGGGCCCTAGGGGCGAGCACAGGGCAATGTCAGGGGTGCAAGCCCCTCCACCGGAGGGAGCCAGCACGTACCGTTGACGCATGACGAGCATCGGTGGTGCGGAGATGGTCGACTGGAACCTCGCGGTGGCGACCGCGACCCGGCTCGTGAGGCCGGGTCCAGAAGTGAGCCGGGACGAGGCGCGCGCCGTCGTCGCCGAGCTCCGCCGGCACGCCAAGTCCTCGGAGGAACACGTCCGTTCCTTCACGAGGATGGGCACGGAGGACACGCACGACACCCCGGTCCTCGTGGTGGACCGGGCCGGCTGGGTCCGGGCGAACGTCGCGGGTTTCCGGGAGATCCTGAAGCCCCTCCTCGACAAGATGCAGGACAAGCGCGGGAGCAGCCCGGGCGGTGCCGTCCTCGGCGCGGTCGGCGGCAAGGTGACGGGCGTGGAGCTGGGCATGCTCCTGTCCTTCCTCGCCTCTCGCGTCCTCGGGCAGTACGAGACCTTCGCCCCGCCCACCCGAGACCTCCCCGCGGGGGCGAACGGCGGCGGCCGCCTCCTCCTGGTCGCGCCGAACATCGTGCACGTCGAGCGCGAGCTGGACGTGGACCCGCACGACTTCCGCCTCTGGGTCTGCCTGCACGAGGAGACGCACCGCACCCAGTTCACCGCCGTGCCCTGGCTGCGCGACCACCTCGAAGGCGAGATCCAGTCGTTCCTCGGCGAGACCGAGGTCGACCCGATGACAGTCCTGGAGCGCGTCAGGGAGGCCGCCCAGTCGCTCGCGGGCGGCCGCTCCGAGGCGGAGGGGGACGAGGACGAGGGAGGCCGCTCCCTCGTCGAGCTGGTGCAGACCCCCGCGCAGCGAGAGATCCTCGCCCGTCTGACGGCCGTGATGTCCCTCTTGGAGGGGCACGCGGACTTCGTGATGGACGGCGTTGGCCCGGACGTGGTGCCGTCCGTGGGCGAGATCCGCGAGAAGTTCCAGCAGCGGCGGGCGCGCGGCGCGAGCCGCCTCGACCAGGCCCTGCGCAAGCTCCTCGGGCTCGACGCGAAATTGCGCCAGTACCGGGACGGCGAGCGGTTCGTGCGCGCGGTCGTCGACCAGGTCGGCATGGACGGCTTCAACCGCGTGTGGACGTCGCCGAACACACTGCCCACGAAGGCGGAGATCGCCAAACCGGCGGACTGGGTCGCGAGGGTGCACCGTAAGGGAGACTGAGGGGCCGGATGCGGCCGACGGCAGGAGAATGCCTCAGCTATCACCCGTCCGAGGGACCGTAGGCGATGGGTAGGCGTGCAATGCTCGGGGAACGGCTCGGCTCTGTCACCATCGACACACTCTGAGTGACCGAACGCAAGGGAAAGAAGACCCCGTGTGGGGCCGGATCTCCCGAGTGGGTCCTGAGTGGCTGGTCCGAGCTCACCCCCCGAACTTCACGAAGGGAACCGGACATGGGTCCCCATCCTGCGGTCGCAGCGATACGCCTGGCGGTCCGCCGCGTACTCCACGACGTACTGACCGATGTGCAGCGCAGCACCGAGAACGACCCCCCACACCCCCCGCACGAGCAGCAGGCCCCGCAGCCGACCGTGCTCGTCGCCTGCTCCGGCGGTGCCGACTCCATGGCGCTCGCCTCCGCCCTCGCCTTCGAGGCCCCCAAGCTCGGCATCCGCGCGGGCGGCGTCACCGTCGACCACGGCCTGCAGCCCGGGTCCGACCTGCGCGCCGCCGAGGTCGTCGTGCGTCTCACCGCCCTCGGCCTGGGCCCGGTCGACTCCGTCGCCGTGGACGTCGGGCGTGACGGCGGCCCCGAGGCCGCCGCCCGCGACGCTCGGTACGCGGCCCTGGACGCCGCCGCGGAGCGGCACTCGGCGGCCGCCGTCCTGCTCGGGCACACCCGCGACGACCAGGCGGAGACCGTGCTGCTCGGCCTCGCCCGCGGCTCCGGCATCCGCTCCCTCTCCGGAATGGCCGCGACCTCGGGGGTCGCGGGCCGTTACCGCCGCCCCTTCCTGCACATCGACCGGCAGACCGCCCGCAAGGCCTGCATGGTCCAGTCGCTGCCCGTCTGGGACGACCCGCACAACGCCGACCCGGCGTACACCCGATCCCGGCTGCGTCACGAGGGGCTGCCCGCGCTGGAGAAGGCGCTCGGCAAGGGCGTCGTCGAGGCGCTCGCCCGGACGGCCCAGCTCTCCCGTGACGACGCCGACGCACTCGACACCTGGGCCGCCCAGGCCGAGACGTCCGTGCGCGACGCCGCGGGCCTCCTGGAGTGCGCGAAGCTCTACGCCCTGCCGCCCGCCGTGCGACGCCGCATCGTGCGCCGGGCCGCGATCGAGGCCGGGGCGCCCGCCGGTTCGCTGTTCGCCCGGCACATCGAAGAGGTCGACCGGCTGATCACCGGCTGGCGGGGCCAGGGAGCCATCAATCTCCCGGGCAAAGTCGTGGCTCAGCGCCAGGGTGGCAGACTGGTGATCCGGCAAGGCTGACGAGAGCCCCGTGTTCGTTGGGGCACCTGTCGGCCGGTGGGACGACCGAAAGTGATGCGGGTGGACGCGAAAGACATGGGCACCGACCTCAAGTCGGTGCTCATCACCAAGGAAGAGATCGACGCGAAGCTGGCCGAGCTGGCCGCGAAGATCGACGCGGAGTACGCGGGCAAGGACCTGCTGATCGTCGGCGTCCTCAAGGGCGCGGTGATGGTCATGGCGGACCTGGCGCGCGCGCTGTCCACCCCCGTCACGATGGACTGGATGGCCGTGTCGTCGTACGGCGCGGGAACCCAGTCGTCCGGCGTCGTGCGGATCCTCAAGGACCTGGACACCGACATCAAGGGCAAGCACGTCCTGATCGTCGAGGACATCATCGACTCCGGTCTGACGCTGTCCTGGCTGCTCTCGAACCTCGGCTCGCGCGAGCCCGCCTCCCTGGAGGTGTGCACGCTGCTGCGCAAGCCGGAGGCGGCGAAGGTCGCGATCGACGTGAAGTGGATCGGCTTCGACATCCCCAACGAGTTCGTGGTGGGTTACGGCCTGGACTTCTCCGAGAAGTACCGCAACCTCCCGTTCGTCGGAACGCTCGCCCCGCACGTCTACGGCGGCTGACTCCCGCAGGACTCCGTACGCCGTCGGGGAACCCTCACCCGTTTCCCGCCGTTGGAGCATGCGAGGGCTGGATTGCCAGCAGTCCCGGGCGGCTTCGGGTCACAATGCTGGGGTACCGTCCGAAGAACAGTCTTTATCAAACTCACTATGGCAGGAGGGACGGGGCGTCATCGCTCCGTATGGATGGACGTGAAGCGATACTTCCGTGGGCCAGTCATGTGGATCGTGCTGGCCGTCCTTGCCGTGGTCGTGTTGATGCAGGTCGTCGGCTCGTCCGGTGGCTACAAGACGGTGGACACCGGCCAGGTCGTTCAGGCGATCACCAAGAACCAGGTGGAGTCGGCCAAGCTGACCACCGGTGACGAGCAGATCATCAAGGTCGAGCTCAAGGACGGCCAGAAGGTCAAGGGCAGCAGCAAGATCCAGGCGAGCTACATCGGCGACCAGGGCGTCGACCTCGCCAAGTCCCTGCAGGCCAAGTACGAGAGCAAGGACATCCCGGACGGTTACACCGTCTCCCCGTCGAAGCAGAACCCCTTCGTCGGCATCCTGCTCTCCCTGCTCCCCTTCGTCCTCATCGTCGTCGTCTTCCTGTTCCTGATGAACCAGATGCAGGGCGGTGGTTCCCGGGTCATGAACTTCGGGAAGTCCAAGGCCAAGCTCATCACCAAGGACACCCCGAAGACGACCTTCTCCGATGTGGCGGGTTCCGACGAGGCCGTCGAGGAGCTCCACGAGATCAAGGAGTTCCTCCAGGAGCCGGCGAAGTTCCAGGCCGTCGGCGCCAAGATTCCCAAGGGCGTGCTCCTCTACGGCCCGCCCGGTACGGGTAAGACGCTGCTCGCGCGCGCCGTCGCCGGTGAGGCCGGAGTCCCGTTCTACTCGATCTCGGGTTCCGACTTCGTCGAGATGTTCGTCGGTGTCGGTGCCTCCCGTGTGCGTGACCTCTTCGAGCAGGCCAAGGCGAACGCCCCGGCGATCGTCTTCGTCGACGAGATCGACGCGGTGGGTCGTCACCGCGGCGCCGGTCTCGGCGGTGGCCACGACGAGCGCGAGCAGACGCTGAACCAGCTGCTCGTCGAGATGGACGGCTTCGACGTGAAGGGCGGCGTCATCCTGATCGCCGCCACGAACCGTCCGGACATCCTCGACCCCGCGCTGCTGCGCCCCGGCCGATTCGACCGGCAGATCGCCGTCGACCGTCCGGACATGCAGGGCCGTCTGGAGATCCTCAAGGTTCACCAGAAGGGCAAGCCGGTCGCCCCGGACGTCGACCTGTCGGCGGTCGCGCGCCGCACGCCGGGCTTCACCGGCGCCGACCTGAGCAACGTCCTCAACGAGGCCGCGCTGCTCACCGCCCGCGGTGACAAGAAGCTGATCGACAACCACGCGCTGGACGAGGCGATCGACCGCGTCGTGGCGGGCCCGCAGAAGCGGACCCGGATCATGTCCGACAAGGAAAAGAAGATCACCGCGTACCACGAGGGCGGACACGCCCTGGTCGCGGCGGCCTCCCCGAACTCGGACCCGGTCCACAAGATCACGATCCTGTCCCGCGGCCGGGCCCTGGGTTACACCATGGTCCTGCCCGAAGAGGACAAGTACTCGACCACGCGCAATGAAATGCTCGACCAGCTGGCATACATGCTGGGCGGGCGCGCGGCCGAGGAGCTCGTCTTCCACGACCCGACGACGGGCGCGGCGAACGACATCGAGAAGGCCACGGCCACCGCACGCGCGATGGTCACGCAGTACGGCATGACCGAGCGTCTTGGCGCGATCAAGTTCGGCGGGGACAACACCGAGCCGTTCCTCGGGCGCGAGATGGCGCACCAGCGGGACTACTCGGAAGAGGTCGCCGCGCTGGTCGACGAAGAGGTCAAGAAGCTCATCGAGACCGCGCACAACGAGGCATGGGAGATCCTCGTCGAGAACCGCGACATCCTCGACAACCTGGTCCTTCAGCTCCTCGAGAAGGAGACGCTCAACAAGGAGCAGATCGCCGAGGTCTTCGCCGGCATCGTGAAGCGCCCGGCCCGCCCGGCGTGGACCGGCTCCTCGCGGCGCACGCCCTCGACCCGCCCGCCGGTGCTCTCCCCCCGGGAGCTCTCGCTGACGAACGGTGCGAACGGCGCGACCCCCGCGGTGACGTCGGGCACGGAGAAGTCCCTTGAGGTGGCCCCGGAGGACCGCCCCGAAAGCTGACCCGCGCCTCAGCAGGCCCGGAATGTAAGCCGCGCCCCCCTGGTTCTAGCCTTGGGGGCGCGGCTTATTTCGTACGCCCGCGTGATACGCACAGGAACGAGGCACAACATGACCGACCCGGTGACGCTGGACGGCGAGGGCTCGATCGGCGATTTCGACGAGAAGCGGGCCGAGAACGCCGTGCGTGAGCTGCTGATCGCCGTGGGGGAGGACCCGGACCGGGAAGGGCTGCGGGAGACCCCGGGGCGCGTGGCGAGGGCGTACAAGGAAATATTCGCGGGACTGTGGCAGAAGCCCGAGGACGTCCTGACGACGACGTTCGACCTGGGACACGACGAGATGGTCCTCGTGAAGGACATCGAGGTCACCTCATGCTGTGAGCATCATCTGGTCCCGTTCCGGGGCGTCGCACATGTGGGGTACATCCCGGCCACCAGCGGCAAGATCACCGGCCTGTCCAAGCTCGCCCGGCTCGTGGACGTCTTCGCGCGCCGCCCCCAGGTCCAGGAGCGCATGACGACGCAGATAGCCGACTCGCTGATGGAGATCCTGGAGCCGCGCGGCGTCATCGTCGTCGTGGAGTGCGAGCACATGTGCATGTCGATGCGCGGCATCCGTAAGCCCGGCGCCAAGACCATCACCTCCGCGGTGCGCGGCCAGCTGCGCGACCCCGCCACGCGTAACGAGGCGATGAGCCTGATCATGGCCCGCTAGCCCGATTGTCCCTGGCCCGGCAGCAGTGGTGACGCCTACGCCGCCTGGGCCGTCCCGTCGTTCTCGTCGTCGTCCTCCGGGAGCCTGCAGACGCGCTCCATGAAGAAGGCGGCCGCTATCACCGCGATGCCCATCAGGACCGAGAGCCCCGCGTACACCGCCTGGTCGCGGCGGGGCGGGATGTCGAGGAACTCCAGCAGGAACGCGCCCGTCCCGCCGTACATCCCCGCGACGAGGGCCGCGACCAGGGCACTGGCCTGGCCGAAGACGACGGCGCGGGCGGCCATCATCGGTTCGACGCCCTTCGCCCCGGGGCGGCGCTCACGCTGGGCGCGCAGGCGCGAGCGCAGCGAGAGCGCCGTCGAGAGGAGCACCACGGCGATGACCGCGAGCACGATGGGCGCGGCCAGGGGGACGCGCGGCAGCGTGCCGACGGAGTCCCACAGCCGGGCGCCCGACCAGGACAGCACTCCGGCCGCGAGAAAGAGGCCGGCCAGCGTCCTGATGCGCAGTTGCTTCACGGATGACCCTTCATCGGCTTGATTGCTCGACCGCCTTCTCCAACGACTACTCCGGCAGTCGGAGTTCCAGGTCGGCGCGGGGCGCGACGCCGTCGCGGGTGACCGCGTCCAGCAGCTGTGCCACCGGGCCGCGGCCCGTCAGCCGGGCCTCGGGCTCCACGTCGTGCCAGGGGGCGAGGACGAAGGCACGCTCGTGCGCGCGCGGGTGGGGCAGCGTGAGCGCCGGGTCGTCGGAGACCACGTCGGCGTACGCCACGATGTCCACGTCGATCGTGCGCGGGCCCCAGCGCTCGTCACGTACGCGGTGGAAGGCCTCCTCGACCGCCTGCGCGCGCTCCAGGAGCGAGGCGGGCGGCAGGGTCGTCTTCACCACGACGACCGCGTTGAAGTACGAGGGCTGGGTGCCCGGGTCGACGCCCCAGGGCTCGGTCTCGTACACCGGAGAGACCGCCTTGACCCGCAGGCCGGGGGTGTCCTCCAGAGCGTCGACGGCGCCCTGGAGCGTCTCCAGGCGGTTGCCGAGGTTGCTGCCGAGGGAGATCACGGCGCGCTTGGGGTTGGACAGGGTGCTGTCCGCCGCATCGACCTGTTCGACCACGGAGGTGGGCACCGGCTGGACGGTGGGGTCGCTCTGACCCGCTTTGAAGGGCGCAGTCATACTCGGCTCCGGGTGATGGTGACGGTCACGTCGTCGAACGGGACGGTGATCGGGGCGTCCGGCTTGTGCACGCACACCTCGACCTCCAGGACTCCGTCGTGCTTCAGACACGCCTGGGCGATGCGCTCGGCGAGCGTCTCGATGAGGTCGACGGGCTCGCCCTCGACGACGGCCACGACCTCCTCGGCCACGATCCCGTAGTGCACGGTCTTCGCCAGGTCGTCGTCGGCCGCGGCCGCTCGCGTGTCCAGACCAAGAACCAGGTCCACGATGAAGGTCTGGCCTTCTTCGCGCTCCCGCGGATAGACACCGTGGTGCCCGCGGGCCTTGAGGCCGCGCAGCGCGACACGATCCACGCGAATCACTCCTGCAATCGTCGGTATCGGCAGGCCTGCACCGAGTGCGGTCGGCACACCAGCCTCGTTCGAATCTACCTGCGGGCACTGTCAGTGCTCGCCCGCGGGGCCTGTCGGCCGCCGCGTCACGAGCCGCTCGGGCAGCGCCTACCCACTCAGGACGGAGTCTCGTCGTCCTCTTCGTCGTCGGTTTCGGCCAGTACGGGAGACGCGTGGTGCGACCACAGCTTCCAGCCGTCGGGTGTGCGGCGGAACACGTTCGTGGCGACCACGAGCTGGCCGACGAGCGGGCCGAGCTCGCCGCCGCCCTCGGGAGGCGGGCCGCCGCTGAGGATGTTCTCGGTGCACGTCACCAGGGCGGTGTCGCCGGCCACCCTGACCTTCACGTCGGTGAGGAAGAACTGGATGTACTCCGTGTTCGCCATGATCAGCGCGTACGACCTGAGGACCTCGCCGCGGCCCGTGAGGACCGGCCAGCCGGGGTGGACGCAGGAGACGGCGTCGGCGTCGCCCGCCGCTGCATCGTCCTCGGCGTCCTCGGCGTCCTCGGCGTTCTCGGCGTTCCCGGTGGCTCCGGCGTCCTCGGTGACCTCCCCGTCCCGCGGGGCGTCCTCGGAGTCCAGCCACAGGTCGGACACCTCGTCGAAGTCGCCGCGTTCCAGCGCTTCGTAGAAGGCGGTGTTGGCGCGCTCGACCTGCTCGACGTCCGTGCTCGCCGCGGTCACCGGTGGCCGCCGGCGGCGCCCGTGACGGCACGGGCGACACGGACCGCGTCGGCCGTCGCCCGCACCTCGTGCACGCGGACCGCCCAGGCGCCCTGGTGCGCGGCGATGGCGGAGACCGCGGCGGTGGCGGCGTCGCGCTCACGGGCGGGCGGCGGGGCGCCCTCAGGACCGGCCAGGACGCGGCCGAGGAACCGCTTGCGGGAGGCGGCGACCAGGATCGGGTGGCTGAGCTCGCGCAGCCGGTCCAGACGGGCCAGGAGCGCCAGGTCGTGCTCGGCCTCCTTGGAGAAGCCGAGGCCGGGGTCGACGACGATGCGCTCGGGCGCGATGCCGCCCTCGATGGCGGCCTCCACGCGCGCGTGGAGCTCGCCGACGACTTCGGAGACGACGTCCTCGTAGACCGGCTTGGCGTGGATGTCGGTGAGGAAGCCGCGCCAGTGCATGACGACGAAGGGGGCTTCGGCCGCGGCCACCGCCGGGACCATGCGCGGGTCGGCGAGGCCGCCGCTGACGTCGTTGACGAGGACGGCGCCCGCGGCGAGCGCCTGCTCGGCGACGGTGGCCCGCATGGTGTCCACGGAGACCGTGACGCCCTCGGCGGCCAGGCCGCGCACGACGGGGACGACGCGCTTGAGCTCCTCGTCCTCGTCCACGCGGGGGGCACCGGGCCGGGTGGACTCGCCGCCGACGTCGACGAGGTCGGCGCCCTGCTCGACCAGGTCGATGCCGTGTTTGACGGCGGCCGTGGTGTCGAACCAGCGGCCACCGTCGGAGAAGGAGTCCGGCGTCACGTTCACGACGCCCATGACCGCACAGCGGTCCCACTCCGGCAGCCCCTGGACCGTTCCCCGCCCGCGCAACGTACTCATACCTCCAGCCTAGGCCCGGACGGGCACGGGTTACGCCGCCTGCATCTCACGTTCCGTGGTGTGGTGCGGGCAGGGGCGGCGCTGGGGCGTGCCCCTGCGCAGGAAGCGGGGCAGGGCGAGCGTGACGAAGCCCTCGGCCTGCATGGCGGCGAAGCCGATGCGGGGGAGGTCCTTGCTGGAGCGGTAGACGACGAAGCGGGGCTCCCAGCGGGGGCGGAACTTCGCGTTGAACTTGTACAGGGACTCGATCTGGAACCAGCGGGACAGGAAGACGAGCAGGCCGCGCCAGGCGCGCAGGACCGGGCCCGCGCCGATCTTCTCGCCGCGGGCGAGGGCCGCGCGGAACATCGCGAAGTTGAGGGACATGCGCGCGATGCCGAGCTTCGGGGCGGCCTGCAGGGCGGCCACGATGAGGAGCTCGTTCATGCCGGGGTCGGCGGCGCGGTCGCGGCGCATGAGGTCCAGGGAGACGCCGTCCTTGCCCCACGGAACGAAGTGGAGGACGGCCTTCAGGTCGCCGTAGGGACCCGGCTCCTCGTCGGCCTTGTGGGCTGTGGCGATCAGACAGTCGCCGTCGTCCGGGTCGCCGATGCGGCCGAGCGCCATGGAGAAGCCGCGCTCGGTGTCGGTGCCGCGCCAGTCGTCGGCGGCGCGCTGGATCTTGGCGAGCTCCTGTTCGCCCAGGTCACGGATGCGCCGCACGCGCGTCTCGTAGCCATTGCGCTCGATCCGCTTGACCATCTGGCGTACGTTTCGCATCGCACGCCCGGAAAGGGAGAAATCCGCGACGTCCACCACCGCCTCGTCGCCCAGTTCGAGGGCGTCCAGGCCCGTCTCGCGGGTCCAGACCTCGCCGCCCGTCTCGGAGCAGCCCATGACGGCGGGCGTCCAGGAGTGGGCCTTCGCCTCGTCCATGAAGCGCTCGATGGCGCCCGGCCAGGCCTCGACGTCACCGATCGGGTCGCCGCTCGCGAGCATCACTCCGGAGACGACGCGGTAGGTGACGGCGGCCTTGCCGCTGGGGGAGAAGACGACGCCCTTGTCGCGGCGGAGCGCGAAGTGGCCGAGGGAGTCGCGGCCGCCGTGCTTGTCGAGCAGCGCGCGCAGCCTGTTCTCGTCGTCCTCGGTGAGGCGGGCGGCCGGGTGCTCGGGGCGGAAGGCCAGGTAGATGGTGGTGAGGGCGGTGAGCATGCCGAGGGCGCCCAGGGAGAAACCGACGGTCCAGGACGTGCGTCCGTAGTAGTCGACGGGTCCTTCGAAGCCGAAGAGTCCGTACAGGACGTGGGTCAGGCGGTCCGTGATGCTGGGGTCCCCGATGACCTTGCCGGGGTGCACGCTGACGATCACCAGGCCCAGCAGGATCGATCCGGCACCGAGGAGGACGAAGTTGGCCAGGGCCCGCCAGCGGCTTCGAGGGTCGGGGAGGGCGGTGAACTCACTCCGATGGCGGAGTATGAGCGCGAGGAGCGCCAGCGAGATCACGACGCCGACGACCGAGTGCCGGTACCCGAACTGCGCCACGGCGCCCGCGGGCAGCAGCACCACGGCGGCCCGCCAGGCCCGCCGCTTGTGCCGCCGCAGGCCGTGCGCGAGCAGGAGCAGCAGGATGCCCGAGCTCAGCGCCAGGGCGGCGGCGAAGGGGCCGAGAGCGCCGGGCAGGACCTCGGCGACAGCGTGCATGCGGCTGTGCCGGAAGCGCGGGAACACGCCCGCCGCGACGTTCAGCAGACCGACGAGGGCGCAGGCTCTTGCCACGAGGGCCGGCACTGCCTCGGGGCGTGGCCCCCGCAGCATCCGGCGGAGCCGGCTGTCACGGTGGCGCACCTCACTGCCCGGAACCCCACCCGACATTTCCCCATCTATCCTGACAGACATCGCATCCCGTAGTTCTGCGAGAGAGCTTTAATCCGGCGCCAAAGAGGCATCCGGCTACATTGCGCCCTCTAGGACGGTCCTTCGGGGAGACGGGTTCATTCCCGACCGGAAACCGCTGGAAAAGCTCTGGCAAGGCCCCCGGCAGGCGTCGGCAGGGCCTGGGCCGGGTCCGGTCAAGCCGAGGCATGTGCCCGGCAAAGGTAGAAAGCGCAGGCTGAACACCCCATGGGTCTCACGAGCAACAAGGTACTCGCCCTTGCGGTCTTGCTGGCCGTACTGCTCTTCGTCGGCACGATCTGGCTCTGGCCACGGCTCGCCCGCCGCAGCTGGAAGGCGATCACCGGCCGCGTAGGGCTGCTTCTCGCCACCCAGATCGCGGTCTTCGCGTCGGTGGGCCTCGCGGCCAACCAGGCCTTCGGCTTCTACGCCACGTGGGCCGACCTCTTCGGCCAGGAGACGGCGCCCGGACTGGTGGTCGACCACGATCCGGCCAAAGGAGCAGGACCCGTCAAGGTCGTCGACACCCAGACCGTGAACGTGCCGGGCGGCAGCCGGCCCGTGACCGGGGGCCAGATCCAGAAGATCGAGGTCAGCGGCCAGGAGTCCGAAATAGCCAGCCCCGCCTACGTCTACCTGCCGCCCGAGTACTTCCAGCCGCAGTACCGGAACCGGAAGTTCCCCGCGGCCGTGGTGCTCACCGGCTACCCGGGCACCGCCGAGGCGCTCATGAAAGGGCTCCACTACCCGCAGACCGCCCACAAGCAGGCCGCCGACGGCACGATGCAGCCGATGATCCTGATCATGATGCGGCCCACCGTGGCGCCGCCGCGCGACACGGAGTGCGTGGACGTCCCCGGTGGACCGCAGACCGAGACGTTCTTCGCCAAGGACCTGCCCGGAGCGATATCGGACCACTACAGGGTGGGCGTCAAGGCACAGAACTGGGGCGTCATCGGTGACTCGACGGGCGGCTACTGCGCCCTGAAGCTCGCCGTGCACCACCCCGGGACGTACGGCGCGGCGGCCGGTCTGTCCGCCTACTACAAGGCGCCCATCGACGTCACCACCGGTGACCTCTTCCACGGCGACAAGGAGCTGGAGCGGCGCGCCGACCTGATGTGGTACCTCGACCACATGCCGGCGCCCAAGACGTCCCTCCTGGTGACCAGCAGCAAGAAGGGCGAGGACAACTACCGCGACACCCTTAAGTTCATCGACAAGGTGAAGGCGCCCACGCGCGTCTCGTCGATCACGCTCGAGAGCGGTGGGCACAACTTCAACACCTGGCGCAGGGAGATCCCCGCGACGCTGCAGTGGATGAGCGGACGGCTGAGCGGCGGCTAGGCCCTGTGGCGCGAGGGCTCACGCCCGGCGCCGCCCCGAAGGTCACGCCCGGAGCCCTCGCCCGGCGCCCTCGCCTGGAGCTCGCGCCTGGAGCTCACGCCCCCTTGATCGTGGCCACCGTCTCCAGTTCGACCTCCGCGCGCGCGACGGCGCGTGCGTCGGCCGCCGTCGAGCGGCGCAGCGCCTCGTGCAGCCGGGCCGGGGTGAGCACCCCCAGGAAGCGTCCCTCGCTGTCCTTGTCGATGACCGCGATCCAGCCCGCGTCGTGCTGCAGCATCGTCGCGAACGCCTGCTTCAGACTCGCGCCGACCGGGAGCCACGCCTCCATGCGGCGGGCGTGCTCGCGGACCGTGCCGCTGCCCGCGCGCGCGTGCTCCGCGGAGAGCCAGCCGTGCAGGTTGTTCTCGCCGTCCAGGACGACGGCCCAGCGGGCGTCGAGCTCCTTGGGCAGCGGGTCGTCGAGGTGGACCACAGGGGGCTGTTCCAGGTCGCCCTCCTCGATCGGTGTCACGGAGAGCCGCTTCAGGCCTCGGTCCGCGCCGACGAAGTCCGCCACGTAGTCGTTCGCGGGGGCGCCGAGGACCGTCGAGGGAGTGTCGAACTGCTCGATGCTGCCCTGGCCGTAGACCGCGATGCGGTCGCCGAGGCGGACCGCCTCCTCGATGTCGTGCGTGACGAAGAGCACGGTCTTGCGCACGGCCTGCTGGAGGCGGAGGAACTCGTTCTGCAGGTGCTCGCGGACGACGGGGTCGACCGCGCCGAAGGGCTCGTCCATCAGGAGCACGGGCGGGTCGGCGGCCAGGGCGCGTGCGACGCCGACGCGCTGGCGCTGGCCGCCGGAGAGCTGCTCGGGATAGCGGTCGCCGAAGACGGCGGGGTCGAGGCCGACCAGGTCGAGGAGTTCGGCGGCGCGCTCGCGTGCCTTGCCGCGCTTGACGCCGAGGAGATGCGGGACCGTCGCCGTGTTGTCCAGCACCGTCTTGTGCGGGAAGAGGCCGACCTGCTGGATCACATAGCCGATGCGGCGCCGGAGTTGGACGGGGTCAATGGTGGCTATGTCGTCGCCGTCGACGAATATCCGGCCCTCGCTCGGCTCGATGAGCCGGTTCACCATCTTCATCGTCGTCGTCTTGCCGCAGCCCGACGGGCCGACGAGCGTGACCAGTTCACCCTCGGCGACCTCGAAGGACAGATCGTCGACGGCCGTGGTGCCGTCCGCGTAGTGCTTGGTGACGTGCTCGAACCGGATCATGGTTCCCCATTGTGGAGGGCGGTGGCGGGCTCTGCGTGAAGGCCGTGTTGCGGCAGTACAACGAGTCTCTGCGATTGTCAGTGCCTCGCGTTAGGGTCGCCAAGACACGGGGGGACGCGTGTTCGGCATACGTCTCGGGATTCGGGGGAGGTGGGGCGCGTGGCCGAGCAGAACTGTCTGGTGAGGAACGACTGGATCTGCGGGGAATATCTCCGCAGCCGCAGCCAGGAGTTGATCGACGCGACCCTTCAGCACGTCGGGATCACCGTCGCCTCCGTGGCGATCGGCGTCGCCGTGTCCCTGCCGCTCGCGCTGCTCGCGCGCCGCTGGCGCTTCCTCTCGGGACCGATCCTCGGCGTGACGACCGTGCTGTACTCGGTTCCCTCGCTGGCGATGTTCTCGCTTCTCCTGCCCTTCTTCGGGCTCTCCGTCTCCCTGGTCGTCACGGGCCTCGTGCTGTATTCGCTCACGGTCCTCGTGCGGAACATCCTGGCCGGTCTCCAGGCCGTCCCCGACGAGGCGAGGGACGCCGCCAAGGGCATGGGGTACGGCCCGTTGAGGCTGCTGTGGGAGGTGGAGCTGCCCCTCGCGCTGCCCGCCCTGCTGGCCGGCGTCCGCATCACCACGGTCTCGACGGTCGCACTGACCACCGTCGGCGCGATCGTTGACTATGGAGGTCTCGGCACGCTCATCCTCGACGGCCTCGACACGACCTTCAAGGCCCAGGTGCTCACGGCGTCGGTGCTCTGCGTGCTCCTCGCCGTGGTGGCCGACCTGCTGCTGCTCGTGCTCCAGCGCTGGCTGACCCCGTGGACACGCGCCCATCGAATACGGACGGACCGGGTGTCGCGCAAGGCGGCCGTCGCCAAGGTGGCTGAGCCCGCATGAACGCGATCACGGGTGCGTACGACTGGCTGACCACGGGAGCCAACTGGCAGGGCGAGAAGGGCGTGTGGCACCGTCTCGCCGAGCACCTGTACTTCACCGGGGTCTGCCTCGGCGTCGCCTGCGTCATCGCCCTGCCCCTCGCGCTGTACCTCGGCCACATCGGCAAGGGCGGAGCCCTCGCGGTCAACATCTCCAACGTCGGCCGCGCGGTGCCCACGCTGGCCCTGCTGATCCTGCTCACGCTCACCCCGCTCGGAGAGCACGGTGACGCGCCGACGCTGATCGCGCTGGTGCTCTTCGCCGTGCCGCCGCTGCTGACCAACGCCTACCTCGGGATGCGGGAGGTGGACCGGTCGGTGGTGGAGGCCGCGCGCGGGATGGGGATGAGCGGCGGCCAGCTGTTCGCGCGGGTCGAGCTGCCTCTCGCGTATCCGCTGATCATGACGGGCGTCCGCTCCGCCGGTGTGCAGGTCGTCGCGACGGCCACGCTCGCCGCGATGGCGGGCGAAGGGGGTCTCGGCCGGATCATCACGGCCGGGTTCAACCTGCAGAACACGCCTCAAGTGGTCGCGGGCGCCCTCCTCGTGGCGCTGCTCGCGCTCCTCGTGGAGGGGGTTCTGGTCGTCGCCGGGCGCCTCTTCGACCCGATGCGGCGGTAGGGCTGCGGAGTCCGCGGTGGAGCCTGCGGTGGAGTCCGCGGTGGAGTGAGTTCTGATTCCTTCCTTTCGAAATGGTGGTTCACCGATGAACAGCACAACGCGTCGTGCGCGACGGATGGCAGGGGCGGCCACGGCCGTCGTGGCGCTGACCGCGGGGCTCGCCGCGTGCGGCGGGGACAGCCTGGAGGACGACGGCAAGGGGTCGGACAAGGCGGGCGGTGACAAGAAGGGCTCACTCGTGGTGGGTTCCGCGCGGTTCACCGAACAGAAGGTGCTCGCCGAGCTGTATGTGGGCGTTCTGGCGGACGCGGGTTACGACGCGCAGGTCAAGACCGTGCAGAACCGCGAGATCTACAAGCCGGAACTGAAGAAGGGCACGATCGACATCGCGCCCGAATACGCGGCGACGCTCGCGGAATTCCTCAACCTCGAGAAGAACGGCCCGAAGGCGAAGACCGTCGCCTCCAGTGATCTGGGCGACACGGTGAGCGCTCTGGAGAAGCTCGCGGAACCGCAGGGGCTGAAGGTGCTCCCGGCCGGCGAGGCCGTCGACCAGAACGCGTTCGCGGTCTCCAAGGAATACGCGGAGAAGCACAAGCTCAAGACCCTCTCGGATCTCGGCAGGTCGGGCGAGAAGGTCAAGATCGCGGCGGGCGACGAATGCGAGTCGCGGCCGTTCTGCGCACCGGGCCTGAAGAAGAAGTACGGCATCGATGTCGCGGGAATCGACCCCAAGGGCGTCGGCACCACGCAGTCCAAGCAGGCCGTGAAGAACGGCACGGACCAGCTGGTGCTGACCACGACGACCGACGCGACGCTGAAGAACTACGACCTCGTGATCCTCGAGGACGACAAGAAGCTGCAGAACGCGGACAACATCCTTCCTGTGGTGAACGCGAAGGAGGCCGGCGGCAAGGAGATAGCCGCCGCGCTCGGGAAGCTCACCAAGACGCTCACGACGGAAGACCTCATCGAACTCAACCGGAAGGTCGACGAGGAGCGTCAGAAGGAAGCTGATGTCGCGAACGAGTATCTGAAGTCGAAGGACCTCATCTGAAGATGATCAAGAAATCTTCCGAGGTCATGCTCAAGCGTGCGGCGGAGAAGTTCCGGGTTCGTAGCGGAAGTTGAGCACTGAAGCAAAGCGGAGGAGGGGTGGGGAGTTGTGGTGAGTTACGGATGTGGTGCCTGCTTTTTGCCGGGCGGGGCACCATACTTCGCCTACGCGCGGTAAGTTTCTGGCCATGCCACGTGGACGCCACCGCCATTCCCCACCCCTGCACAGGCTGCTTCCCCCCTCGACGGTCGCAGGCGTATCGATTCTCAGCGCCGGCGGCGCCTGGATGTTCGCGGAACCCGTCGTGCTCCGCGGGCTCGTCGCGGCCGCGGCCGCCGCTGCCGTCGTCGGCTCGGTCGTCATGCGCCGCTGGGACCAGGCGGCCGGCAAACGCGTCGCCGAACTCGGCAGGGCCCGCGCGAGCGACGAGTGGCGCCACGAGGAACGGATAGCCGAGGCCGAGGCCGACCTCGAGGAGTCCCGCGAGCTGCGGGGCAGGCTGGAGACGAAGCTGCGCTCCAAGCGCGCCGAGCTTGCGGCCCTGCGCAACGAACACGCCGCGCTCCTGCGGCGGTACGCCACCGCCGAGACGGAGCGGGCCAGCGCCCTGGAGGGCCGGCGGCTGCTCGCCATAGAGGCGGCGTCCCCGGCGTCCCCGGCGCCCGCGCTGCCGGCGGCCGGCGAGAGCTCCGGCTCCGGCACCGGCTCCGGTTCCAGCGCCGACGACCTCGTGCCCGCGGTGCGGGCGGGGGCTCCGGTGCCGCCGGCACGTACGGAGACCTCCACGGCACGTACGGATATGGAGGTCGCCGCGGCGCGCGGTGGGAACTCCGCGGCGCCCCGGACGTCCGCTCGGCCGGGCTCGACCCCCACGCCCTCCCTGTTCGCGCTGGCCAACGCGGCACTCGACCGGATGGCCCCCGGGGCGGTGTCCCCGGCGGAACCGGAAGCGGTGCCGGAGCCGAAGCGGGAAGCGGAGGACGAGTCGCGGGGGAAGCCCGGGGCGGCCGATGGATACGCCGGGCACGAGCGCGCGGTAGCCGTCGCGCCGCCCGCGCAGGCGCGACGCACGGTCCCCCAGGGCGGTTTCGACTTCTTCGGCACAAAGAACGTGGCGCCCGAGGCACTGGAGTCCGTGCAGAACGAGGACCTCGCCGACGTGGTGGGCGAGGAGGCACTCGCCGTCCACAAGGCGGAGGCCGAGGGCGAGTTCAAGAACGCCCCCGACGGGGACGCCGCCCGGGGCATCGGCCAGGTCATCGACCTGACGGCCCATGACGAGACGGAACAGATCGACGTGGCGGAACTGCGCACGGCCCTGAGGGCGTAACGTTCCGCTGCGGTCGGGCGGTCTCCTGGGCACCGGGCCGCCAGTGGCTGGGCGCGCAGTTCCCCGCGCCCCTGAAGACCGCTCCTGAGACCGCTCCTGAAGACCGCACAGGCCGGCACGCCCACGGGCGTCCGAGGCCGTCCGTCAGGCCATCCAGCGGTCCGGGATGGCCTCTCTGCGGCCCGTGCGGGAGCGGTCCGCCTGGGAGTGGAGGAGTGCGGCCGCCTCCGTGGCGGGGCGCAGGCGGGCCGTCACCGTCTTGCCGGCGCCGGTGTCCACCCGTACGTCGGCCACGTCCTTGTAGCGCTCCCAGGGCCCCTGGGAGCGCCGCACGCTCTGCACCTTCGCGTGCGGCACGAGCGAGACGCGGCGCTTGAGCAGGCCGTGGCCCGCCGCGAAGACCTCGCCGGTGACCGCCAGGCCGTACCCCTTCCACCAGAACGGGACGCACCACGCCGCGCGCGCGGGCGGCCGCACGAGCTCGGCAGCGTCCGGCACGCGCACGCCCGGCAGGACCCGCCCGATCACCGCCTCGGCGTGCTCCCGCGGCGCGACCGGCACCAGGACGCTGTTCGACGAGCCCGCCACGTCCAGCTCGACCCGCACCCACCCCATGCGCCGCCACAGCAGCGGCTGCACGACGTGGACGGTCTGCACCCGGCCGGGCGGCACCGTCTCGTGGGCCTTGTCGAGCAGCCCGTGGTCGATGCGGATGCCGTCGGGGGACTCGCCCACCGTCCAGTCGTACTCCTTGATGAAGCGGCCGCCGCTGCTCGCGAACGCGCCGCCCAGCATGGGGAGGGCGGCC
Organism: Streptomyces sp. NPDC093510; assembly: GCF_040683555.1. Classification (NCBI taxonomy): domain Bacteria; kingdom Bacillati; phylum Actinomycetota; class Actinomycetes; order Kitasatosporales; family Streptomycetaceae; genus Streptomyces; species Streptomyces sp. NPDC093510. The sequence goes on along the minus strand of NZ_JBFBEE010000011.1, from coordinate 69,448 downwards.
GCGAGGACCGTCCACACGTTGTGCGTGGCGAACCAGAGGAGGGTGGGCACCACGGTCGCGGCGAGGAGCATCGCCCAGGGGGCGCCGGTCAGCAGCAGGGAGAGGGCGAGCATGCGCGGCTGGACGTGCAGCAGGCCCCGCACGGGCGCCTCGCCGACCTCGCGGGCCTCCTCGGGGGCGAAACCGGCGGCCCGTGCGAGGAGTTCGGCCCGCAGCCCGGCGGCGTCCCGCTCGCCGAGGTAGGCCAGCTCGTCCTTCTTCTCCGCGCCGACGACGTCCAGCTTGAGCTTCGCGACTCCCGCGATGCGCGCGAGCAGCGGCCGTGTCACGTCGACGGCCTGGAGCCGGTCGAGCCGGATGTGGGCGGTGCGCCGGAAGAACAGTCCCGTGCGGATGCGCAACTCGGTGTCGGTGACGGAGAAGTGGGTGAACCACCAGCTCAGGAAGCCGTAGAGGGCGCCGCCGACGACCACTGCCACGCTTCCCAGGAGCAGTGTGGTGGCGGTCAGTTCGGAGAGCCGCTGCTGTGTGCCGTTCGGGTCGTGGACCGCCCAGCCCACCAGGAGCGCGAAGGGCGCCCACGCGCGGCGCAGCGGCGTGACGGGGTGCAGCCGGCGCTCGGGCACCGAGCCGTCCGCCACCTCCTGCGGGCTGGTCACAGCCCCGCCGATCGGGCCTCGCCGAGCTCGGTCAGCCGGTCGCGCAGCCGCTCGGCCTCCTCGGGGAGCAGGCCGGGGATGCGCGCGTCGGTGGCCGCCGCGGCGGTGTGGAGCTGGACGCTCGCGAGCCCGAAGCGCCGCTCCACGGGCCCCGACGTCACCTCGACGAGCTGCATCCGGCCGTACGGCACGACGGTCTCCTCGCGCCAGAGCACGCCCCGGCTGATGAGGAGGTCGTCGGCCCGCTCCGCGTACCGCCACGACTGCCAGTTCCGGCCGAGCATCGGCCAGCCCCAGGCCACGACGGAGAGCGGCAGCAGTGCGAAGGCCGCCCAGGCCGGGCCCGCGAACAGGCCGAGGAGCACGCCGACGGCCGCCGCGAGGGGCACCAGCCAGAGCACCAGCAGGAGCCGCCGCATCTTCAGCAGCCCCCGCGGCAGTCCTGTCCACACCGGCTCCGTCCGCGGCCCCGCCGGTCCTGTGGGTCCCGCCGTCCCCGTTTCCATGCCCCAAGCGTACGTACGGCCGGTGACAGTCGCGTAGGTCCGCGCGTGCGAGAGACTGTGGCCATGAGTCCCACGACGGAGACCACCATGGAGACCACGCTCGGTATCGGCGGAGCGGCCGAGAGCACCGACATGGTGCTCAACATCGGCCCCCAGCACCCGTCCACGCACGGCGTGCTCCGCCTCCGCCTGGTCCTGGACGGTGAGCGCATCCAGCACGCGGAGCCGGTCATCGGCTATATGCACCGCGGTGCGGAGAAGCTCTTCGAGGCGCGGGACTACCGGCAGATCGTGATGCTGGCCAACCGGCACGACTGGCTCTCGGCGTTCTCGAACGAGCTGGGTGTCGTGCTTGCCGTGGAGCGGATGCTCGGCATGGAGGTCCCCGAGCGCGCCGTCTGGATGCGCACGCTGCTGGCCGAGCTGAACCGGGCCCTCAACCATCTGATGTTCCTCGGGTCGTACCCGCTCGAACTGGGCGGTATCACCCCGGTGTTCCACGCGTTCCGCGAGCGCGAGGAGCTCCAGAACGTGATGGAGGAGATCTCCGGCGGCCGCATGCACTACATGTTCAACCGCGTCGGCGGCCTCAAGGAGGACCTGCCCGCCGGATGGACCACGCGCGCGCGTGCGGCGGTCGCGTCGGTGCGCTCGCGCATGGACGTGTACGACCGTCTGGTGCTCGGCAACGAAATCTTTCGGGGCCGTACGCGCGGCGTCGGCGTCCTCACACCCGAGGCGGTGCATGCCTACGGAGTGAGCGGCCCCATCGCCCGCGCCTCCGGAGTCGACTTCGACCTGCGCCGTGACGAGCCGTACCTCGCGTACGCCGAACTGCAGGACACCCTGAAGGTCGTCACGCGCGAGGAGGGCGACTGCCTGGCACGCTTCGAGTGCCTCCTGGAGCAGACCCACAACGCCCTCGACCTCGCGGACGCCTGCCTGGACCGGATCGCCGACCTCCCGCAGGGACCGATCAACCAGCGCCTCCCGAAGGTCCTCAAGGCCCCGGAGGGCCACACGTACGCGTGGACCGAGAACCCCCTCGGCATCAACGGCTATTACCTCGTCAGCAAGGGCGAGAAGACCCCCTACCGCCTGAAGCTGCGCTCGGCCTCGTACAACAACATCCAGGCGCTGACCGAGCTGCTCCCGGGGCAGTTGGTCGCGGACATGGTGGCGATCCTGGGATCGCTGTTCTTCGTGGTTGGGGACATCGACAAGTAGTGCCGTCCTAGGGCCTATGTCGGACGTCCCGCCCAGGCCCTAAGCGGTGAGCAGGGCCTCCACGCGTACGCCGCCGACGGGCTGCAGCAGCCAGCCGAAGTCGCCGAGGCCGCCGGGCGCGGTGAGCTCCGCGGCCTGCCCCGCGCGCGTGAGGGCGCGTACGTACGCCGCCGGGTCGTCGGAGGCGAGAGCGAGCGGCGGGCGGGCGCCGCTCACGCCCAGCGCGCCGAGCGCAGCCCGCTGGGTGTGCAGCGCGGCCCCGTCAAGCGCGCAGGCGTCCAGCGCCACATGGGCCGTGATGTCGCAGCTGCCGTCGGGCACGGGCGCCGTCTCGCGGCCCGCTCTGAAGCCCGTCAGCGTCCCGAAGGGCGGGCGCGCCTCCCGGGCGTGGGCGTAGTCGGCGGCGACCGCCAGACCGCGCGTCAGGGCCGCCACGGCCGCCGCCCACGCCTCGTCCCGGGGACGCCCGATCTCCGCGCGGAGGCCGGGCTCGGGCTCCAGCGGCCACCAGCGCGCCAGCCAGTCGGCGTCCGGTCCTTCGACAGGGCCGCCCAGGAACTCGGTGCCGTCGTCGCGCACGAGCACCCGGTGCGGGGTTCCGTCGGCGGCCACCTCGGCGACGTCGACGGGGACGTTGTCCAGCCACTCGTTGGCGAAGAGGAGGCCCGTGACATCGGTCGGCGGGGAGGTCCGCCACTCGACGCGCCCGTCGAAACCCGCGGGGCGCTCCGCGCGCTCCACCGCGTACGCGCGCACGCGTGCCGCCACATCGGCGGGCAGCGCCGCCAGTACGCCCGCGGTCAGTTCGCCGCGGCCCGCGCCCATGTCCACGAAGGCCACCTCGTCCGGGTGACCGAGTTCGTCGTCCAGGCGGGTCAGGAGGCGTGCCACAGCGCTCGCGTAGAGGGGCGAGGCGTGCACGGAGGTGCGGAAGTGCGCGGCGGGCCCGGCAGGGCGGAGGTAGAAGCCGCCGGGGCCGTACAGGGCGGCCTCCGTGGCCTCGCGCCAGGCGCGCAGGGGTGTCCCATGCGCCCCTTCGTTGTCGTTCGTCACAGACCGCAGGCTAAGGGGGCCTCCACCTTGGGGAGTACATGTAGTCGATACGGATCGGACCTCCGGTTGACCCGGAGGCGCCGCGGGGCTGCCTACGCTGGGTTACGTGCAGCGCCTCTATGCCTTCCTCCGCAGACACCCGACATGGGTCGACGGCTTCTGGGCCTTCGTCCTGCTCGGGATCTCCGGGATCGGTCTGGTCACCGTGTCCGAGGCGGACGGCCACGACCCGAGCGTCGTGGCGATCCCGGTCGTCATCGGTCTCTCCCTCGTGGTGGCGCTGCGCCGACGGGCGCCCGAGCGGATGCTGGTCCTCGCCGCGGTGCTGGGCTTCCTCCAGCTCGTCTTCGACGTGCGGATGATGCCGGCGAACTTCGCGATGCTCGTGATCATCTACACGGCGGCGGCCGTCGGGGCGACGTGGGCCTCGCGGTTCGCGCTGGTCGGCGGCCTGTGCGCGGCGCCGCTCGCGATGATGCGCTGGCCTGTCGAGAACACCGGCGTCTTCGGCAACGTGCTCTACACGATCTTCCAGATCGTCCCCTTCGCGCTCGCCTGGGTCCTTGGCGACTCCATCCGCACCCGCCGCGCCTACCTCGCACAGCTGGAGGAGCGCGCCGACCGCCTGGAGCGGGAGCGCGAGGCGCAGTCGAAGGTCGCGGTGGCGGCCGAGCGGGCCCGCATCGCCCGCGAGCTGCACGACGTCGTCGCGCACAACGTGTCGGTGATGGTGGTCCAGGCCGACGGCGCCGCGTACGTCCTGGACGCCGCGCCCGACCAGGCCAGGAAGGCCCTGGAGACCATCTCGGGCACCGGCAGGCAGGCGCTGGCGGAGATGCGCAGGCTGCTCGGCGTGCTGCGCACCGGCGAGCCCGAGGAGAGCGGCGAGTACGTGCCGCAACCCGACGTCGAGCAGCTCGACGAACTCATCGAGCAGGTGCGCACGGCCGGCCTGCCCGTCGACTTCAAGGTGGAGGGCACCCCCCGCCCGCTGCCCAGCGGTGTGGAGCTCACCGCGTACCGCATCGTGCAGGAGGCCCTCACCAACACCCGCAAGCACGGCGGGGAGAACGCCGGGGCGAGCGTGCGCCTGGTCTACTTCGACGACGGCCTCGGGCTGCTGGTCGAGGACGACGGCAAGGGCGCCCCGCACGAGCTGTACGAGGACGGCGGGGCCGACGGCTGCGGACACGGCCTGATCGGCATGCGTGAGCGCGTCGGCATGGTCGGCGGCACGCTGGACGCGGGCCCGCGGCCCGGCGGCGGCTTCCGGATCAGCGCGCTGCTGCCCCTCAAGCCCGCACACTGATGAAACCGATCTGCTGACACCGATCTGCTGACACCGATCCGCTGACACAGATCTGATGCCACCGACTCAGTTCTTTGGAAGGACCCTTGATGTCGATCCGCGTGATGCTCGTCGACGACCAGGTGCTGCTGCGCACCGGGTTCCGGATGGTGCTCGCCGCCCAGCCGGACATGGAGGTCGTCGCGGAGGCGGGCGACGGCGTCGAGGCCCTGGAGGTGCTGCGCGCGACCGAGGTCGACGTGGTGCTGATGGACGTGCGCATGCCGAAGCTGGACGGCGTGGAGACGACCCGGCGCGTCTGCCAGGGGGAGAACCCTCCGAAGGTGCTGATCCTGACCACTTTCGACCTCGACGAGTACGCGTTCTCCGGGCTGAAGGCGGGCGCTTCCGGCTTCATGCTCAAGGACGTGCCTCCGGGGGAGCTGCTCGCCGCGATCCGCTCCGTGCACAGCGGTGACGCGGTGGTCGCGCCGTCCACCACACGGCGCCTCCTCGACCGCTTCGCGCCGATGCTGCCGACCACCGGCGGGCAGCCGCAGCTCAAGCAGCTGGAGCGCCTCACGGACCGGGAGCGCGAGGTGATGATCCTCGTCGCGCAGGGCCTGTCGAACGGCGAGATCGCGGCGCGGCTGGTCCTCTCCGAGGCGACCGTGAAGACGCACGTCGGCCGCATCCTGACGAAGCTGGGCCTGCGGGACCGGGTGCAGGTGGTGGTCCTCGCGTACGAGACGGGGCTGGTGCGGGCCGGCGGGGCTTCGTAGCCCGACACTGGGTCTGCGGGGCTTCGTAGCTCGATACAGGGCCTGCCGAGCTTCGTAGCCCGGTACAGGGCCTAGCGCAGGACGCCCTCGATGAAGTCGCTGCCCAGGCGGGACACCACGGTGATGTCCAGCTGGTGCTGGACATAGCGGCCGCGGCGGCGCGTGGTGATCAGGCCCGCCTTCTTCAGGACGCTCAGGTGCCGGGATATCTCCGGTGCCGTCATGCCGTGCGCGTCGGCCAGCTCGCTCGTCGTGTACGCCCCGCGCGCGAGGTGGCGGCACAGGCGCATCCGCACCGGGTGGGCGAGCGCGGACATGCGGCGGGTCAGCTGCTCCACGGTGGGCGGGTCGGTGAAGCTGGGGGCGCCGACAGGGTAGGTGATCGACGCCTGCCAGCCCTTGCGGTGCAGCACCCACAGGTGCGGCCAGCCGAGGCTTGTCGGGATGATCGCCAGGCCGCCCGAGCCCGTGGTGGTGCGGCCCACGGAGATCTTGTCGACGGTGATGAGCTGCCTGTCCTCGTCCAAGGACACTGCTCCGGAGATGGCCTTCAGGGCTTCCGAGAGCCCCTTGCGGCGCAGCAGCTCGGTCTTGTGCCGGGCGTCCGCGGCCAGTTGATGGTGCACCCGGGCCCAGGTGTCGGCGAAGAACGCCTCGTCGCAGTCCTCCATGAGCGTGCGGAACCACGCGCGGACGACCGGCGGATCGTCGAGCAGCCGCTTGGTGAAGCGCATCTGGTGCGGGCCGCGGGCGGCGGCGAGGTCCAGGGCGCGCCGCTGCACGGCGGGGTCGGACAGGAGCTTGCGGTCCGGCTCCGCGTACGTGGACTGGCAGGTGAACTCCAGGGCCGCGTCCACGAACTGCTCGTCCGTCAGCTTGTCCAGCTGGTCGAGCTCCTCGGCGAGCGTGGCGCCCGGGAGCGCGCTCTGCCCGGGGAGGCCGGCGAACGGCGCGAAGACGTCCGAGAACGTCGTGCGCCACAGGAAGTCGGCCTCGCACATGCGGTCCGCCAGGCCCGGACCGAGGCGCGTCGAGACGGCCGTCGCCCAGCCCTGGAGGCCCGGGTGGTGGCCCGGCTCGGCGAGTGCGTGCAACGCCATGCCGAGCTCCGACAGGGGCGACGGCACGACATGGATGCGCTCCTGGGACAGCCCGCTGATGTCGATGCTCACGCTCATGGCCCCATGGTGCACCCCGCCACTGACAGCGCGGCTGTCGATTGACGAGCGCCGTCAATCGACGCGACGCGGGCGGGAGTGCGGGCGCAGGCTGGAGTCATCCCCGGAGCCGCCGAAGTCTCCGGACCCTTCTCTCCGGAGCCGCCGAAGTCTCCGGACCCATCTCCCTCCCACGACACTGCGCCCGGGAAAGCCGCGGCCACACGATGTCCGTTAAGTACTATTTATTCCGAGAGGTGATCCGTCATGAGCGTCACCCAGCAGTACCTCCTCGACTCCTACCGCGCCGCCCAGCACGGCAGGGCCACGCCACCCGCACCCGGCGCGCAGGACTGGCAGGCCGTCCGCGAAGTCCGCGACTACGGCCGCTTCCGCGCCGTCGTGGCGGAACGCCCCGCCCGCGGCCGGATCCGCGCCGCCCTGGCCCGGTTCACGCAGGGCGGCCGGCTCAGCGGGGGATCCGGCGCACGAACTCCGCGACCGCTTCCCTGACGTCGTCGGCCGTCCATTTCAGGCCCGCCTCGGTCACGGTGACCTCCGTGACCGAGAGGCCGGGCGGCCCGTCCGGGAACCAGCGCTCGAAGAGCAGGGTCCCCGTCTCCTCCGCCTGCCCCAGACAGGCCTCGTTCAGTACGTCCGACGCGTACGGCAGCCACACCTGGAACTGATGGGTGTGCGGGCGCTCGGGGTGCACACGCGACCAGGCCACCCCGGATTCCGTGAACCCTTTCCGCAGCGCCTCGGCGACCACGCGCGCGTGGGCGACGTACTCGGGCAGCCGGGGCAGCGTGTCCCGCAGGCCGAGCAGCGCCGACACCGCGGCAGGGAACTGCTGGAACAGCTGGCCCCCGTAACGGTGGCGCCACACCCTCGCCTCCTCGACGAGCGTGCGCGGGCCGGCCAGCGCGGCGCCGCTCAGCCCCTCGAGCGACTTGTAGAACGACACGTACACGGAGTCGGCGAGACCGGCGATCTCCGCGAGGCCGCGCCCGAAGTGCGGCGTGCACTCCCACAGGCGGGCGCCGTCGAAGTGCACGACCGCGTCCCTCTCCCGGGCCGCCGCCACGACCGCTTCGAGCTCCTCCCACTCCGGCAGGACGAAACCGGCGTCCCGGAGCGGCAGTTCGAGCATCAGCGCTCCGAAGGGCTCCTCGAAGTCCCGCACTTCGTCCGCCGTCGGAAGCCGCGGCTCGCTCGTCGGATGCACCGAGCGCAGCCCGCTGACCGCGGAGAAGGCGCCCCCTTCGTGGACCTCGGGGTGCGCCTTCGGATGCAGGGCCACGGCCGCGTTCCCCGTACGCCCCGCCCAGCAGCGCAGTGCGACCTGCTGCGCCATGGTGCCCGTCGGGAAGAACGCGGCGTCCTCCTTGCCGAGCAGACGCGCGACCTCGCCCTCCAGAGCGGCGACGACTCCGTCCCCGTAGATGTCGGTGGGCTCCTCCGGACCGACCAGTTCGGGCGCCGCGGCCGCCAGGGCCGACAGCCGTTCGGCGAGCGGGATGTGCAGGACGGAACGGTGCAGGGCCCGGGACGCGCCCAGGGCGGCGGCGCGACGGCGGGCCGACTGGATCGCGTACGAATCCGCGTCCGGCGGCTCCGGCGGCTCTTGTACGGCGTCGGGCTCTTGTGCCGCGCTGGACTCTTGTGTGGCGCTGTGAGAGGGCATCCTCCGAGCATGGGCCGTGCGGCCGCCACCAGTCATATGAATAACCACAGCCTGTGGACAGCGGAAGACGCGGCACCAACCGATCGCGTTAGCATGACGAGAAATCGTCCGGTACCCCGAGCGGACTGGAACGGAAGGCGCCGCCGCGTGAACGCATCGCATCAGCCAGACCCGCGGGACCGCCCCGCGAGGCTCACCGTGGGAGTCGTGGGAGCGGGCCGCGTCGGCCCTGCGCTCGCCGCGTCACTGCAGCTCGCCGGGCACCGCCCGGTGGCCGCGTCCGGCGTCTCCGACACCTCCGTGCGGCGAGCCGCCGCCATGCTGCCCGACGTTCCCCTCGTCACCCCCGCCCAGGTCCTGGAGCGGGCCGACCTGGTGCTCCTGACCGTCCCCGACGACGCCCTGCCCGGCCTCGTCGAGGGCCTCGCCGAGACCGGTGCCGTCCGCCCCGGCCAGCTCCTCGTCCACACCTCCGGGCGGTACGGCACCAAGGTCATGGAGCCCGCCCTGCGCGCCGGCGCCCTGCCGCTGGCACTGCACCCCGCCATGACGTTCACCGGCACCCCCGTGGACGTACAGCGACTGGCCGGATGCTCCTTCGGGGTGACCGCGCCCGACGAGCTGCGGCTCGCCGCGGAGGCCCTGGTCATCGAGATGGGCGGCGAGCCCGAGTGGATCGCCGAGGAGAGGCGCCCGCTCTACCACGCGGCTCTCGCCCTGGGGGCGAACCACCTGGTCACCCTGGTCGCCGAGTCCATGGACCTGCTCCGCGACGCGGGCGTGGAGGCCCCGGACCGGATGCTCGGCCCGCTGCTCGGCGCCGCCCTGGACAACGCGCTGCGTTCGGGCGACGCGGCGCTCACGGGCCCTGTCGCGCGCGGCGACGCGGGCACCGTCGCCGCCCACGTCGCGGAGCTGCGCAAGCACGCCCCGCAGACCGTCCCGGGCTATCTCGCGATGGCCCGCGCCACCGCCGACCGAGCCCTCGCCCACGGCCTGCTCAAGCCGGAGCTCGCCGAGGACCTCCTCGGAGTGCTCGCCCACGGCGCGGGCGGCGGCAGCAGCACCGAAGGGGGGCCCCGGTGACCAGCGGGACCAGCAGGACCACCACGCTCCTGCACACCGCCGACTCCCTGCGCACCCGCACGCGTGCGGGCCGCCGAGCTGTCGTCATGACCATGGGCGCCCTGCACGACGGGCACGCCTCACTGATCCGCGCGGCCCGCCGCGTCGCAGGGCTCGACGGCGAGGTCGTCGTCACGGTCTTCGTGAACCCCCTGCAGTTCGGGGCGGGCGAAGACCTCGACCGATACCCCCGCACCCTCGACGCCGACATCAAGATCGCCGAACAGGCGGGCGCGGACATCGTCTTCGCCCCCGACGCCGACGAGGTCTACCCCGGGGGCGAGCCCCAGGTCCGCGTCAGCGCGGGCCCCATGGGCACCGTCCTCGAAGGCGCCACCCGCCCCGGCCACTTCGACGGCATGCTCACCGTCGTCGCCAAGCTGCTGCACCTCACCGGCCCCGACGTGGCGCTGTTCGGGCAGAAGGACGCCCAGCAGCTCGCCCTCATCCGCCGCATGGTGCGCGACCTGAACTTCCCCGTGGAGATCACCGGCGTCCCCACCGTCCGCGAGGAGGACGGCCTGGCCCTCTCCAGCCGTAACCGCTACCTCGCCGCGGACGAGCGGCGCACCGCACTCGCCCTCTCCCAGGCCCTCTTCGCGGGCCGCGACCGGCACGCCGCACAGGAGGCCCTCCGCGCGCGGGCCGCCAGCGCCCCCGCCTCACGCGCGCGTGCCGACGCCCTGAACGCCATGGGTGAGTCCCGCGCGGCCGCCGACGCCCACGCCGTGGCGGAGTCCACGGACCCCTCGGCGCCCGGGGGCGGCCCCGCCGCCGTCGTCGCGGCGGCCCGTCTCGTCCTCGACGAGGCGGCGCGCCTGAGCCCCCCGCTGGAGCTGGACTATGTCGCGCTGGTGGACCCGGCCGACTTCTCCCCGGTCCGCCCCGGGCACACCGGCGAGGCCGTCCTCGCCGTCGCCGCCAAGGTCGGTTCGACGCGGCTGATCGACAACATCCCGCTGACGTTCGGAGTCGCCGTATGAGTGCCACCGGAATACGGCTGCACGCCCCCGCCCCCGGCTGGTCCCTCGACGCCGACATCGTGGTCGTCGGCTCCGGAGTGGCCGGACTGACCGCAGCCCTGCGCTGCGCGGCCGCCGGACTCAAGACCGTCGTGGTGACCAAGGCCCGCTTGGACGACGGCTCCACCCGCTGGGCGCAGGGCGGCGTCGCCGCGGCGCTCGGCGAGGGCGACACCCCTGAACAGCACCTGGACGACACGCTCGTGGCGGGCGCGGGCCTGTGCGACGAGGAGGCCGTGCGCATCCTCGTCACCGAGGGCCCCGATGCCGTACGCCGCCTCATCGAGACCGGCGCCCACTTCGACACGGGACCCGAAGGCACCATCGAGCTGACCCGCGAGGGTGGCCACCACCGCCGCCGCATCGCGCACGCCGGCGGCGACGCGACCGGTGCGGAGATCTCCCGCGCCCTCGTCGAAGCCGTCCGCGCGCGCGGCATACCGACGGTGGAGAACGCACTGGTCCTGGACCTCCTGACGGACGCCGACGGACGCACCGCCGGTGTCTCCCTGCACGTCATGGGAGAGGGCCAGCACGACGGCGTGGGAGCCGTCCACGCCCCCGCTGTGGTCCTCGCGACCGGCGGCATGGGCCAGGTCTTCTCGGCGACCACCAACCCGTCCGTGTCCACGGGCGACGGCGTCGCGCTCGCCCTGCGCGCGGGCGCCGAGGTCTCCGACCTCGAATTCGTGCAGTTCCACCCCACCGTGCTCTTCCTCGGGGCGGACGCGGAGGGCCAGCAGCCGCTGGTCTCCGAGGCCGTCCGGGGCGAGGGCGCGCACCTCGTGGACGCCGACGGCGTGCGCTTCATGGTCGGACAGCACGAGCTCGCCGAGCTCGCGCCCCGCGACATCGTCGCCAAGGGCATCACGCGCCGCATGCAGGAGCAGGGCGCCCATCACATGTACCTGGACGGCCGGCACTTCGGCGCCGACATGTGGGAGAACCGCTTCCCGACCATCCTCGCCGCCTGCCGCGCCCACGGCATCGACCCGGTCACCGAGCCCATCCCGGTCGCCCCCGCCGCGCACTACGCCTCCGGAGGCGTCCGCACCGACCGGCACGGCCGCACCACCGTCCCGGGTCTCTACGCCTGCGGAGAGGTCGCCTGCACCGGCGTCCACGGCGCGAACCGCCTGGCCTCCAACTCCCTCCTCGAAGGCCTGGTCTACGCCGAGCGCATCGCCGCCGACATCACGGCCCGGCACGCGGAGAACGCCCTCCACGCGCGCGTGCCCGCCCCCGTCACCCCGCCCGAGACGCCGACGCACCCCCTGCTGCCTGCCGAGGCCCGCTTCGCCATCCAGCGCGTCATGACCGAAGGCGCCGGAGTCCTCCGCTCCGCCTCGTCCCTCACCGAGGCCGCGGCGCGCCTTGCCCGCATCCACGCCGACGCGGCGGGGGCGCTCGCCGAGCACGGCAAGACGGCCGAGCCCGGCGTCGACACCTGGGAGACCACCAACCTCCTGTGTGTCGCCCGTGTCCTGGTGGCCGCCGCCCAGCGCCGCGAGGAGACCCGCGGCTGCCACTGGCGCGAGGACCACGCCGACCGCGACGACGCGGCCTGGCGGCGCCACATCGTCGTACGCCTGAATCCGGACCGGACGCTGGCGGCGCACACGACACAGACCCCCGACTTCCCTCCGACCCGTCCCAGTCCCCAGGAGCAGTGACCGTGAGCACCCCCGACGACCTCCCCCTCGCCGCCCCCGCAGCATCAGGCGGTGGCTGCGGCGACGCCTGCGGCTGCGGTGGGGACGACGCGTTCGACCCCCTGGAGTGCGGCCTCGACCCCGCTCTCGCACGGCTCCTCGCAGAGGCGGGCCTCGACCCGCTCCAGATCGAGGACATCGCGCACATGGCCATCGAGGAGGACCTGGCCGGCGGCGTGGACGTCACCACGGCCGCCACCATCCCCGAGGACGCCGTCGCCACCGCCGACTTCGCCGCACGCGAGGCGGGCACCGTCGCGGGCCTGCGCGTCGCCGAAGCGGTCATGTCCGTGGTGTGCGAGGAGGAGTTCGAGGTCGAGAGGCACGTAGAGGACGGCGACCGCGTCGAGGCGGGCGACGTACTCCTCAGCGTCACCACCCGCACCCGCGACCTGCTCACCGCCGAGCGCAGCGCGCTGAACATCCTGTGCCGCCTCTCCGGCGTCGCGACCGCCACGCGCGCGTGGGCGGACGCGCTCGACGGCACCAAGGCGAAGGTCCGCGACACCCGCAAGACGACGCCGGGTTACCGCGCCCTGGAGAAGTACGCGGTACGCATGGGAGGCGGCGTCAACCACCGCATGTCGCTCTCCGACGCGGCCCTGGTCAAGGACAACCACGTGGTCGGCGCGGGCGGCGTGACCCAGGCCTTCAAGGCCGTACGTGAACAGTTCCCGGAGGTCCCGATCGAGGTGGAGGTCGACACGCTGCACCAGCTGCGCGAGGTCGTCGACGCGGGCGCCGACCTGATCCTCCTGGACAACTTCACGCCGGGCGAGACCGAGGAGGCCGTCGCCGTCGTCGCGGGCCGCGCCCTCCTCGAATCCTCGGGCCGCCTCACCCTGGAGAACGCCCGGGCGTACGCGGAGACGGGCGTCGACTACCTCGCGGTGGGCGCCCTGACGCACTCCTCCCCGATCCTCGACATCGGCCTCGACCTGCGGGAAGCGGTGCGGGACTGATGCTCCTTACGATCGACGTGGGCAACACCCACACCGTCCTCGGACTCTTCGACGGCGAGGACATCGTCGAGCACTGGCGCATCTCCACCGACGCGCGCCGCACCGCCGACGAACTGGCCGTCCTCCTCCACGGCCTGATGGGCATGCACCCCCTGCTCGGCGACGAGCTGGGCGACGGCATCGACGGCATCGCGATCTGCTCGACGGTCCCCTCGGTCCTGCACGAGCTGCGCGAGGTCACCCGCCGCTACTACGGAGACGTCCCCGCCGTCCTCGTCGAACCCGGCATCAAGACCGGTGTCCCGATCCTCATGGACAACCCCAAGGAGGTCGGCGCCGACCGCATCATCAACGCGGTGGCGGCGGTCGAGCTCTACGGAGGCCCGGCCATCGTCGTCGACTTCGGTACGGCGACGACGTTCGACGCGGTCTCCGCGCGCGGGGAGTACGCCGGTGGGGTCATCGCCCCCGGCATCGAGATCTCCGTCGAGGCCCTCGGCGTACGCGGCGCGCAACTCCGCAAGATCGAGCTCGCCCGCCCGCGCAGTGTCATCGGCAAGAACACGGTGGAGGCCATGCAGGCGGGCATCCTGTACGGCTTCGCGGGCCAGGTCGACGGTGTTGTGAACCGCATGGCACGCGAGCTGGCGGGCGCGGGCGGCGACCCGGACGACGTGACGGTGATCGCCACGGGTGGTCTGGCCCCCATGGTCCTCGGTGAGGCCTCGGTCATCGACGAGCACGAACCGTGGCTGACGCTGATCGGTCTTCGCCTCGTCTACGAACGGAACATCTCCCGCGCCTGACCGATAGCCGACGCTTCGTGTGCACAACCCGCCCCCTTCTGCGAGAGTCTGCGCTGGCACGGGGACTTGGGCGGTGTGGGGCGGACTGGGGCGGATGAGGCGCAGGAGACGACTGAGGGCTGCGGTGGTTGCGGCGGCGCTGGTGGCTGTGGCCGGTGGCCCGGCGACGACGGCCCGGGCCGACCAGTCCTCGACGGTGTTGGCCGGTGCGGGGGCGGGCATCTTGCCCTGGCTGGCGGTAGCGGCGGTAGCCGCCCTGGGCATAGGCGCGGTCGCCTACGCCCTCTCCCGCCGCCACCCGGACTGACCCCTACGGCGCCCTCTCCTCTTCGCCGCCCTCCACTAGCCCGCCGCTCCGCGGCGGATACCTCCCACCCGCCCACCCGTTTACCCCGCGACGTCCAGCGGGGGTAGGGGCGGGCGGGACCCCCGTGACGTCCGGCGGGGGCGGGGGCGGGTGGGCCCTGTGACGTCCGGCGGGAGTGGGGTGGGTGGACCCCGCGATGTCCGGCAGGAGTGGGGGTGGGTGGGGCCCTGTGATGTCCGGCGGGGGTGGGGGTGGGTGGGCCCCGCGACGTTCCCCCGGGGTAGGGGCGCCAAGCCCGCCGCTTCGCGGCGGATGTATCCCACCCACCCACCCGTTCGCCCCGCGACGTCCCGCGGGAGTAGGGGCGGGTGGGTGGGGTGTTCCCCGCGACGTCCCCCCCCGGGAGTAGGGGCGGGTGGGTGGGGTGTTCCCCGCGACGTCCCCCCCCGGGAGTAGGGGCGGGTGGATGGGGTGTTCCCCGCGACGCCCTGCCGGGGTAGGAGCAGTAGAGGGGTGGCCCTCCACCGGCCGGCAGTCGCGCAACCGGCCCGAGGGGACGTGGGGGTATGTGCGCACGGAGCACCGAGGAAACATTGGCGTCTTTGGACTTGAGGCGTGGCGAAGGGATAGCGAGTACGTACATACCCCCACGGCCCCGCCCCACAGACGAAGCCAAGGCGCCCCGCCCAAGGCGCCCCCGCCAGCAAGAGTGGCGTTAAGCCGATTTTGTCCGTTTGGCGCGTATCGTCAGTCCATGCCCACGCCATACGGATCCCGAGGCGGCATGGCCTTCGGTGCGGAGGAGCTGCGTGTGCTCCGTCGCGCCCTGGCCCTCGCCCTGCACCCCAGCCCCGTCCGCGACGAGGACGTCCAGGACTGCCTCCGTCTCGCCGAATCGGTCGACGAAGCGATGCGCGAGGGCGCCCGACTGCGCGCCTTCCTGGTGGCCGACCTCGCCCGCTACCGGGCCGCCCTCCCCGGCACAGCCCCCGGCTACCTCGCCCTCCTCGACGACGTCCTCGCCACCGGCTACCAGCCGGGCGCCGACGACCTCGCCGCCCTGCGCGCCCTGCGCGGCAACCCCACCGCGGCCGCCCTCCTCGACCGCTGCCGCACACTCGCCGAACGAGCCGTCCGCGCCCGTCTCGCGCGCCGCGCCGTCCCGATCCCGGCCCCCGCCGACCCCCGCACCCGCACCAGGACCCGCCCCCGCACCCGCCTCCTCGCCCTCCCCGGCGGCCTGCATGCGGAACCGCTCCACCGCCCGGCCACCCCGGAGCCGCCCCGCCCCGTCCCCACCCCGGCAGAGGTCTTCCCGCCGAAGCGACGCCCTGCGAGCCCCGCAAGTCCCGCAAGTCCCGCGAGCCCCGCAAGTCCAGCGAACCCCGCGACACCCGCGGACCCGCCGCACCAGCTCGTCGCGGGCTAGCTACTCTGGGGGGCATGGACTACGTTTCCGCGCTCGTGCCCCCCGTAGTGATGGCCGTGTTCTTCACGGGCCTCATCGTGACGATCGTGAAGACCCAGGGCGGCGCCAACAAGGCCAAGGAGGACGCGGCCGTGGACGCCGCGATCACCCGCGCCGAGGCGGGCCAGACCCCGAAGCCCGGCAGCGCCTGACCCCACCGCGGTCAACCCGCACCAGCACCACCCGCACCACCGAGGTCACCCCGCGTACACGCGCGGCCCCACGGCGTACGACTCCCGCGTCATTCGAGTCGTACGCCCTTTTTGTTGCAGAATTAGAGGTACGCCACGTCCCTCACGCATCACGCCAATAGTGACGTCTCCCACTATTGTTCTGCTGTGCCTCGTCCATTGGGAGAACTCGAAGACTCAGTCATGACGCGGGTGTGGAAGTGGAACCGCCCCGTGACCGTTCGAGAAGTCCTGGAAGACCTTCAGCAGGAACGGTCCATCGCGTACACCACCGTGATGACCGTTTTGGACAATCTCCATCAGAAGGGCTGGGTGCGCCGCGAAGCGGAAGGCCGTGCCTATCGATATGAGGCGGTCTCCACTCGTGCCGCCTACGCAGCCGCACTGATGAACGAAGCCTGGTCGCAGAGCGACAACCCGGCCGCCGCACTCGTCGCGTTCTTCGGCATGATGTCGGCGGAACAGCGGGAAGCGCTGAGCGACGCGATGCGTATCGTCCAAGGCCCGGAGAACCCCGGCGCCGTCGAGCGTGGCGCAGAGCGATAGCGTCCGCTCATGCCAGCAGAGGTCCCCGAACGCCCCGAACCCCCCTCACACAGCGAACGCAGCGAAGGCGGCGAAGGCAGCGAACTCAGCGAACTCAGCGCAAAAGCGGTCTCCGTCCGCAGGGCGCGAACCTCCGATGTGCCGGCCGTGCGCCGCCTCCTCGACTCCTACGTCCGCGAGCGCATCCTCCTGGACAAAGCGACGGTGACGCTTTACGAGGACATCCAGGAGTTCTGGGTGGCGGAACGGGACGACAACGCCGAGTTGGTAGGCTGCGGCGCTCTGCACGTGATGTGGGAAGACCTGGCGGAAGTCCGCACCCTCGCGGTGAATCCCGAGGTCAAGGGCGCCGGAGTGGGACATCAGCTGTTGGGCAAGTTGCTGCAGACCGCCGGCTGGCTCGGCGTCAGGAAGGTTTTCTGTCTCACCTTCGAAGTCGACTTCTTCGCGAAGCACGGCTTCGTGGAGATCGGCGAGACTCCGGTCGACGGAGATGTCTACAGCGAGCTCCTGCGTTCCTATGACGAGGGCGTCGCGGAGTTCCTCGGCCTCGAACGAGTGAAACCGAACACCTTGGGCAACAGCCGGATGCTTCTGCATCTGTGATCGTCACGGCGGTATTCCGGGCCGCCCCCTGCCCCGGTCGTCTATGTCCGAAACGCGCATGTTTCCAGGCTTCTAGGGGTCCCCGGTCTCTCCCAGGGGTTTGTGTTTTTCCGGCAAAAGCGGTTTGCTTTCCGACGTACTGCAGTACTGCATATAACAGGGGCCGGTGAATCGGCGGCGTGCGTCGTGCGGCCCGGCCTCACAGTTATCGATGAAAGGAAATCCGGTGGCACAGAAGGTTCAGGTCCTTCTTGTCGATGACCTCGACGGTGGCGAGGCGGACGAGACCGTGACGTTTGCGCTGGACGGCAAGTCCTACGAGATCGACCTCACCACGGCCAACGCGGACAAGCTCCGTGGCGCCCTTGAGGACTTCGTCAAGGCAGGTCGGCGCACCGGAGGCCGCGGTTCGAGCGGTCGCGGCAAGGCGCGTTCCGCCGCGGCGAGCGGTGGCCAGGACACGGCCGCGATCCGCGCCTGGGCAAAGGACAACGGCTACGAGGTCAATGACCGCGGCCGCGTTCCCGCGTCCATTCGCGAGGCCTACGAGAAGGCCAACGGCTGACGGCTGCGACGCCTCAGCCGGACCCGGTGGCACTGCGTCGCCGCCGTGTCCACCAGTCGTACGAGACCGGAGCCCACGGCGGGGTCGCTGCGGAGCGCAGTCCCTCCTCCCCCCACCCCGGGCAGGGACGGAAGCGCGGGCAGCGTCGGCTCCACCTCACAGCCGGGCTCCGGGGGCCGCAGCCAGACGGCGGCCCCCCGCGAGCCGGACCACCCCGGGGGAGTGGGCGCGTCCATCCGCCCGCCCGCCCCGACCGCGGTGAGACCGAGGGGGATGTGTCCCCACTCCAGCCAGTCGAGCAGCCCCGGCAGCTCTTCCGCGCTGCCCGCACTCACCAGGAGCCGCATCGTTTCCCCGCGCAGAGCCACCGGCGCCTTCGGCCCGAGGTGGCGCAGCGCCGCGAAACCCGCCTCCGCAGGCAGTTCCAGGACGTCGAAGCGCAGACCCGTCAGGAGCCGCACCGGGCCGGGCTCGGGGGCGGTCGCCCAGCCGAGCTCGTTCTCGTACCACTGCCGCACCGGGTCGCTCTGCTCGAAGGGGGCTCGGGGCTGAGGAACTCGGGGCTGGGGAACCGTGGGGGCCATGTCCGGGCAACAGCCGGGAAGGCGCCGGGGTTACGCGTTGTGGCGGCTCGAATGCGTTGCGTGTCCGGAAAGGGGGCGTAAGGGCGTGTTCGGCGGCGCAAGGGTGTTCGCCCGTAGCGGAGGGAACCGGGGCACGCCGCATGGAGTGTCAGTCGTTACGGGTAAGACATCCCTAGTGGGAGGGGGCGACACGCGGTCCTGGGCATGTCACGTTCGCCATCGGCGTAGTGATGGTGGGGGTAACTGCCTGGCCTGCGGGAACATCGTCTCGCACCATCGGGTTGGAGCAGTTGTCGGCGTTCGAGGTCAGGACTTCCCCTGCGAAGGGGGCCGGGTGTCGGCAGTTGGAATGAGCGGTCCCCGCTTGCGGGACTAAGCTGCGGAAGGACAGGGAGGGGACCGACCCCTTTACTGCCTGACCGCTCTGAGGAGCGATTAACGATGTTCGAGAGGTTCACCGACCGCGCGCGGCGGGTTGTCGTCCTGGCTCAGGAAGAAGCCCGGATGCTCAACCACAACTACATCGGCACCGAGCACATCCTCCTGGGCTTGATCCATGAGGGCGAGGGTGTCGCCGCTAAGGCCCTGGAGAGCCTCGGGATTTCGCTCGAGGCGGTCCGCCAGCAGGTGGAGGAGATCATCGGGCAGGGCCAGCAGGCTCCGTCCGGGCACATTCCCTTCACCCCTCGTGCCAAGAAGGTCCTGGAGCTGTCGCTCCGCGAGGCCCTTCAGCTGGGCCACAACTACATCGGCACGGAGCACATCCTGCTCGGCCTGATCCGTGAGGGCGAGGGCGTCGCCGCCCAGGTCCTGGTCAAGCTGGGCGCCGATCTCAACCGGGTGCGGCAGCAGGTCATCCAGCTGCTCTCCGGCTATCAGGGCAAGGAGACCGCCACCGCCGGCGGTCCTGCCGAGGGCACGCCCTCCACGTCCCTGGTCCTCGACCAGTTCGGCCGGAACCTCACCCAGGCCGCTCGTGAGTCCAAGCTCGACCCGGTCATCGGGCGCGAGAAGGAGATCGAGCGGGTCATGCAGGTGCTGTCCCGCCGTACGAAGAACAACCCGGTCCTGATCGGTGAGCCCGGCGTCGGCAAGACCGCCGTCGTCGAGGGTCTCGCCCAGGCCATCGTCAAGGGCGAGGTGCCCGAGACCCTCAAGGACAAGCACCTCTACACCCTGGACCTCGGCGCGCTGGTCGCAGGCTCGCGCTACCGCGGTGACTTCGAGGAGCGCCTGAAGAAGGTCCTCAAGGAGATCCGCACCCGCGGCGACATCATCCTGTTCATCGACGAGCTCCACACCCTGGTGGGTGCGGGTGCCGCCGAGGGCGCGATCGACGCCGCGAGCATCCTCAAGCCGATGCTGGCCCGTGGTGAGCTGCAGACCATCGGTGCGACCACGCTCGACGAGTACCGCAAGCACCTGGAGAAGGACGCCGCGCTGGAGCGCCGCTTCCAGCCCATCCAGGTCGCGGAGCCGTCGCTGCCGCACACCATCGAGATCCTCAAGGGCCTCCGCGACCGTTACGAGGCGCACCACCGCGTCTCCATCACGGACGAGGCACTGGTGCAGGCCGCCACCCTGGCCGACCGGTACATCTCGGACCGCTTCCTGCCGGACAAGGCGATCGACCTGATCGACGAGGCCGGTTCCCGGATGCGTATCCGCCGGATGACCGCGCCGCCGGACCTCCGCGAGTTCGACGAGAAGATCGCGGGCGTCCGTCGCGACAAGGAGTCGGCGATCGACTCCCAGGACTTCGAGAAGGCGGCCTCTCTCCGCGACAAGGAGAAGCAGCTGCTCGCCGCGAAGGCCAAGCGCGAGAAGGAGTGGAAGGCCGGCGACATGGATGTCGTCGCCGAGGTCGACGGCGAGCTGATCGCCGAGGTCCTGGCCACGGCGACCGGCATTCCGGTCTTCAAGCTCACGGAGGAGGAGTCCTCCCGCCTGCTGCGCATGGAGGACGAGCTCCACAAGCGCGTCATCGGCCAGAAGGACGCCGTCAAGGCGCTCTCGAAGGCGATCCGGCGTACGCGTGCGGGTCTGAAGGACCCGAAGCGTCCCGGTGGCTCGTTCATCTTCGCGGGCCCGTCCGGTGTCGGTAAGACCGAGCTGTCCAAGGCGCTCGCCGAATTCCTCTTCGGTGACGAGGACGCGCTGATCTCCCTCGACATGTCGGAGTTCAGCGAGAAGCACACGGTCTCGCGTCTCTTCGGTTCGCCTCCCGGTTACGTGGGTTACGAAGAGGGCGGTCAGCTGACCGAGAAGGTCCGTCGCAAGCCGTTCTCCGTCGTTCTTTTCGACGAGGTCGAGAAGGCCCACCCGGACATCTTCAACTCGCTCCTGCAGATCCTGGAGGACGGTCGTCTGACCGACTCCCAGGGCCGGGTCGTCGACTTCAAGAACACGGTCATCATCATGACGACCAACCTCGGCACCCGTGACATCTCGAAGGGCTTCAACCTCGGCTTCGCGGCCCAGGGCGACACGAAGTCCAACTACGAGCGGATGAAGAACAAGGTCAGCGACGAGCTGAAGCAGCACTTCCGCCCGGAGTTCCTGAACCGCGTGGACGACGTCGTCGTCTTCCCGCAGCTCAGCCAGGGCGACATCCTCCAGATCGTCGACCTGATGATCACCAAGGTGGACGAGCGCCTCAAGGACCGGGACATGGGCATCGAGCTCTCCCAGTCCGCGAAGGAGCTGCTCGCGAAGAAGGGTTACGACCCGGTGCTCGGCGCGCGTCCGCTGCGGCGCACGATCCAGCGCGAGGTCGAGGACACCCTCTCCGAGAAGATCCTCTTCGGTGAGCTCCGTCCCGGCCACATCGTGGTCGTCGACACGGAGGGCGAGGGCGAGACCGCCACGTTCACCTTCCGTGGCGAGGAGAAGGCGGCACTGCCCGACGTGCCGCCGATCGAGTCGGCCGCCGGTGGCGGCGCGGGCCCGAACCTGAGCAAGGAGGCGTAGCCCTCGCAGGGCGCGCTCACAGGGGCTGCCCCGGACCGTTTCGTACGGTTCCGGGGCAGCCCCTTTTCCGTGCGTGAAGTACATGACGTACGCGATGTACGTGGCGTACGTGACCGGGTGGCCCTCAGGCCGTGATCGAGACGCCCTCCGGTACGTTCCGCACGCGCGGAAGACGCGGATTGACGCGCAGAACGCGCAGGGCGGGGAAGCGGGCCAGCCACGACATGTCCGGGTCCGGCAGCTCCGCGTTGAGCCACAGGTGCGTGAGCCGGTCGGGGACCAGGCCCGCGAGGAGCTCCTCGGTGCGCATGACGCCGGCCACCTGGATGCGGGGCCGCCCGCCGAGGCCGCGCAGGGCCGCGAGCTCGGCCGCGTCGGAGACGGGGAAGTACAGGCCCTCGGGGGCGAGGTGGGCGATGATCTCGCGTGCGTACCGCTCGGTGTCGAAGTGGCGCCAGGGGCGGGCCAGCTCGGTGCGGATGGCGAGCGAGGTACGGGTGCGCAGCCGGGCGAGGTAGTCGATGGCCGCGTCGTCCTGGACGCGGGTCGCGGTGATGGCGAGGAGCAGCGCCTGCTGGTCGCCGGGGACCTGCTCGGGGTCGGGCAGCTGCTCCAGGACGATGGGGCCGACCCAGCCGAGGCTGCGGGCGCCCTGTTCGGTGGTGGGGCGCACGAGGTTCTTCGTACGCCGGTGGACGAGTTCCTGGACGGCCGGGTCCAGCTCGCTGACGTGTTCCAGGCAGGCCGCGGCCATCAGGCGCCGGTGGTTGACGTGCGGGCGGCGCAGGCCGGGGGCGGCGGACAGCAGGCGCTCCAGGAAGCGGGCGCATTCGTCGGGGCGGGCGTGGGCGGCGGCCATGCGGATGACCTCCTCCCACTCCGGCTGGTGGGCGTGGTCGACGAGGGTGTCGAGGTCGCCGCGGGCCACGATCTCCTTGGCGGCCAGGTAGTCCTGGAAGGTGCGGTGGATGAAGTCGACGGAGACGCCCGCCTGCTCGCGCAGCAGTCCGGTGCGGTGCAGCAGGTGGACGAAGATCTTCTCGCCGTCGCCCGCGGCACGGGCGGAGGGGATGGCGGGCAGCGCGTGGTCCAGGACGTCGACGACGCGGCGGCGCGGCAGCTCCGAGAGGCCCTCGTCGAGCATGGCGTGGGCGAGCTTGCGCAGGAGCAGTTCGCGGGCGCCCTGCTGGAGCCGTACGTCGTCGGCGTACAGCACGTCGCGTTCGGGGTCGCGGCGCTGCAGGAGCATCTCCAGGGCGGCGTCGTAGAGCTCCTTGCGGCCTTTGGGCAGGGAGCCGGAGCGGTCCCGGTTGAGTGCGCATATGAGGCCGCACATCAGGGGGTTGGTGGCGAGCTGGCGCAGCTCGCGGTAGATCCGTACGGAGTGCAGGAGGCGCTGCTCGTACTCCTTGAGGGAGTCGGTGTCCTGGCCGGCGTCGCTCATCGCCGCGGTGTGCCAGTCGCGGATGAAACGGGTGACCTGGTCGCGGGACATCGGTGCAAGGGACAGCTCGGTGAACCCCTCCTCGGCGAGGCGTTCCTGGGCGAGCCAGCCGTCCTCCACGGCGGAGGGCCGTGAGGTGACCAGGCAGGCGGTGCCGGAGAAGATGCGCAGGAGGCGGCGGAGCTGGCCGCGCAGGGCGCCGCGGGACTCCTCGGGGGCCTCGTCGATGCCGTCGACCAGGAGCAGGGCGCGGCCCGCGAGGAGGGTGCGGACGACCCACCCGTCGGGCGCCCGGTCGGCGAGCGGATGCCGTACGGCGTGCAGGAAGTCGTCCGGGGAGGGGAAGCCCTCGCGGGCGAAGCGGCGTACGGGAAGGACGAACGGCACGCGGGCGCCCTCGCGCGCGGCGGCCACGGCGAGCCACTGCACGAGGGTCGTCTTGCCGGACCCGGCGACGCCGCGCAGCAGCACCCGCTCGTGCCCTTCGAGGGCCCGGTCGGCGAGGAGCACGGTCCGCTGCTGCCCGCCCGCCCCCGCCACCGGGCCGCCGCTGCTCTCCTCGGCCTGGAGGCTCAGATAGGTGTCCTCCAGGGGCCAGCGGTCGGGCGCGTGTGCGAAGTCGACGCCGACGATGGTCAGCCAGCCGTGCTGGCGCACGACCTCCTGCGCGTACGCGGCCTCGAACTCGGCGTCCTCCCGGGAGGGCTCGCTACGCCGGGCGGCGGCCGCCACCTCGGCGTCGTTGAGGTCGACGAGCTGACGGACGCGGCTGGCGCGCTCGGGCATGTGGCGCTGGATGTACGGGGAGCGGCGCACGAGGTGGTGCAGCACGTGCAGGCAGACGGCGACGAGCAACTCGTCGTGGAACCAGGCGGCGTCGGGGCTCAGTCCGCGGTCCGCGCCCTGGACGGCGCCGCGCAGCCGCCGCGCGTAGTCCTGCGGTCCCAGGCGCACGGCGTCGGCGTCGGTGAGGTCGAGCTCGCCGACGGCGAGCAGGGTGCGGGTCAGGACGTCGGCGACCTCGGGCAGCTCGGCGGTCGGTGTGGTGTGCGTCTCCGCGGCGAGCTGGATGAAGTCGGCGGCGGTGCGGTGGACGTCGTCAGGACCCGCCGGGGCGTCGGGGCCCCGCCAGGTGGTGAGGGCGGCGATCAGCTCGGGGGTGGTGGGGGGCCGGGGCGGGACGCGGAAGAACCGTTGTACGAGGGGCATGGTGTGGGCCGAGGGGGTGCGTACTACGGGCTCCATGGGCATCGGGTCCCTGGGGGTCGCGGATGCTGGCGTCGGGTCAACCGTAGGTCAATCACGGTTCGGTGGGCGGACGTTGAGCTCAATATGAGGCGATACCTGTCGGGCTTCGGTGTCGCTCACCTCCGAGTGCACGGTGACCTCGGAGAGACGGGGGAAGGCCGACAGCCAGGCGAGCCCCTCGACAGGGTGTGCCGCGTCCAGCGTGAGACGGGTGAGCTGTTCGGGCACGATGAGCTCCGTGAGGTCCTCGGCGCGGTAGGCGCCGACGATCTGGATGTCCGGCCAGCCACCGATGGAGCGCAGGGCGCGCAGGTCCTCCGGGCCGTGCACGAGGACCGTGGGGCGCCGGGACAGGTGCGTGAGGATTTCCCGCAGGTAGAGCCAGCGGTCGAAAGCCGGCCAGGACGAGGCCAGGACCAGCTGCACCCGCGGATCGTGATGGTCGCGGAAGCGGCTCAGGAAGTGCAGGGCGGGGGCGCTGCCGATCTTGGCGGCCACCAGCGGCACCAGGGAGGCGAGCTCGTCGCGGACCTCGTCGGGGCCGGGCAGCAGATTCAGCACCAGATCGCCGCCCGCCTCCGCCAGGGCGTACGCGTCCTGCCTCGTCCGAGGCGGGATCAGCGACCGTACTCCCGTCTCCACCAGCTGCCGCACGCCCGGCGCCACCTCAGCCGCGTAGGGCAGCGCGGCCGCCGCGAGCAGCTTGCCGCGTGTGGTACCGGCCCGTACGAGCCGCTGCAGCATCCGCTCCGCCTCCTTGGGCCGCGCGTGCGCGACCGCCAGCAGGATGACGTCCTCCCATTCGGTGCGGTCCGCGTGGTTCACGAGCAGGTCGAAGTCCAGCTCCTGTACGGCGAGACGGGCGCCCAGATAGTCCTGAAACGTGCGGTGCAGGAAGTCCACGCGCCCGGCGGCCGGCTCCCGCAGCAGGCCCGAGCGCAGCAGGAGCCAGAGGTACACCTCCTCGCCGCCGCCGTCGATGTTCATCGCGGGCGCGGCGTCCCCGAGGATGCGCACGGCATCCGATTCGTCCATCTCCGAGCGGCTGTTGCGGATCAGCCACCAGGCGAGTTTCTGGAGGAGCTGGACCTGGATGGCGAACGGGAGCCGTACGGCCGTGACGTCCCGCTCGACGTCCCTGCGCTCGAGCAGCATCGTCAGCGCCGCCTCGTACAGGGACTTCCTGTCCTGCGGCAGGAAGCCGCGCCGCTCGCGGTGGAGCGCGCAGAGCATGCCGCACATCAGCGGGTTGGTGGCGAGCCGGTTCAGCTCGGACGCGGCCCGCACGGACTGCAGGAGGGCGGTCCCGACGGCCTCGTTGGCGCCCGCGGCTCGGTGCCAGCGGCGTACGAACGTCTCGACGTCGTCACGAGTCATCGGTGACAGCGTGAGCTCGGCGAAGCCGGTGGTGCCCAGCCACTTGTCCGGGACGGCGGAGGGGCGGGTCGTGACGAGCCAGAGGTTGCCGGGGAAGACGCGTGTCAGATCGCGGAGCCACCGCTTGGCGGACTCGCGCCGGTCCTCGGAGATCTCGTCGAGCCCGTCCACGAGGAGCACGCCGCGGCCCGCCCGCAGCACGCGATTCACCCAGCCGGGCGGCTCCTCCCCGGCGACGAGGCACCCGACGGCGGTCAAGAACTCGCTGGGCATGGGGAGTTCGGAGCCCGGCCGGACGATCCGCCGCATCGGCAGCACGAACGGGACGCGCCCGATGAGGTGGGTGAGCCCGTGCTCGTACGTCCGGTCGGCCGCGGTGACCGCGAGCCACTGGACCAGGGTGGTCTTGCCGGACCCGGCGACGCCGCGCAGCAGCACGTGGTCGTGCTGGGCGAGCACACGTTCGGCGGCCACCTGGGTGCCGCCCTCGCCGGGCCGCTCCCGCGTCGCCTCCAGGCTCAGATACGCCGTGTCGAGCGGCCACTCGCTGGTCCCGGCGTAGACATCGAGGCCGTAGATGGTGAGCGTGCCGTGGCGCGCGGTGATGTACGAGGCGTACCGCTCCTCGAACGCGGCGTCCTCGCGCGTCTGCGACGGCAGCCGTTCGAGGAGTACGTCGACGGCCTTGACGAGCCGCGCGAGCTGCTGACTCTGCGAGGTCTGCTGCCGGGCGATGTACGTGGAGCGCTGCGTGAAGAAGTTCAGGATGTGGAGGGAGGCGGTGTGGAGGAGCTGGTCGTACAGGGCCTCGCCGTCGGCGCTGAGCCCGTGGACGGAGACCGTCGTACGCTCCCGGAGCCTGCGGGCGAACTGCTCGGGGCCGAGGGCCACCGCTTCGTAGTCCTCGATGGTGAGAGTGCCCAGCACCGTGAGCGACTGCGCGAGGGCGTGCTTGACGGCGACGGCCTCGGCGGCGTCCACGGGCCGCTCGCCGGGCCCCGCGGCCTTCAGCGCCCTTCGGACGAGTTCCTCCGCGATCTTCTCGACGTCCTTCGGCGTGACGTCGCGCTTCTCGCCCCGGAACGACACGAGCCCCGAAATCCGCACCGGCTTGGTGACGAGGCCCGCGCCCGGCTGGTCCTTCACGAAGAGCTTCTTCACGAGGGGAGCGACGGCGCTGGAGGCGAGGCGGGCGCCTAGGGTTGCGGGGTCGACCATGAGTTGAGGGTAGGCCAACGGGCCTCCCTGTACGGGGGGTTAAGAGCCAAGGAGTCGGCCGACCTACGCCTGCTCGATGCCGTCGATACTGTCGATGGCTTCCTGGACGACCCGGGACAGGTCCTCCTCGGTGGGGATCAGCTCACGCTCCGCTGGGGCGAGCGTGGAGTAGGACGTGACTGCCATGGGGTTGTTGCTGGCGTCGAGGGCCAGCTGAACGGCTGCCTTGTTGTGGCGGGCTCCGATGAGGAAGCCGATCGTCGCGTCGTCCCGCTCCGGCTCGCGCACCATCTGGTCGACCACGCTCACGTAGAAGTTGAGCTTGCCGATGTGCTCGGGGCGCACGTCCTTCGTCTTGAGCTCGAAGACGAAGTAGCGGTGCAGCTTGAGGTGGTAGAAGAGCAGGTCGATACGGAATTCGTCGCCGCCGATGACGACGGGGTACTGACGCCCCACGAAGGCGAAGCCGACACCGAGCTCCGTAAGGAACCGGATCATCCCGTCGACGATGGCCGTCTCCAGCTCGCGCTCGGCGTGATGCTTGTCGAGACCGAGGAAGTCGAGGCGGTACGGGTCCCGGACCAGCTCCTTGAGGACGTCGGAGCCGTCCGGCACGGTCGCCGCGAAGTTGTTGGCGGCGGCGCCCTGGGTGAGGTGCAGTCCCTGGTGGATGAAGCGGTCCAAGATCGCGCGGGACCAGCCGTTGCGGACGGCTTGGGTGGCGTAGAAGTCCAGCTCCGACGGGGTGTCCAGCTTGGTCATGAGGACGGTGATGTGTCCCCAGGGCAATTGTCCAACAGGCTGTTGGACAATTGGGCCTGGCCAGGTCCGGGCCATCTTGTGCATGTACATCAGGTTGCTCCGGGAGAACCCGCGCTGGTTCGGGAAGGCCGCCTTCAGGTCAGCGGCCAGGCGGGTGACGACCTTTGCGCCCCACCCCTCCTGTGCCTGCCGGTCAAGGATGAGGTGCCCGATCTCCCAGTACAGCTGGATCAGTTCGGTGTTGACGGCCCGTTGGGCGCGGGTTTGTGCGCCGGACACGGCCCCCTTGATCTCGCTCAGGAGGTCGCCGTACCAGGAAGGCAGGTCGTTCTGCTGCGCGGGGATCGCTGCTCTGGCCTCGGTGTTCTTGCTCATGGCGCCGACGATCTCGCAGGGCGCCTTGCCCCGGGGACGATTGGGGTCACGTCACCCGAACGGTGCGGTCGGACGAGGTGAGGGCGCATATCAGGGCGGCGAAGGCGGTGGGGTGGGTGGAGAGGGTTGTGTCGGGGGCGTCGCTCTCTTGGAGGTGGATCTGGCCGGTGGGGCTTTCGGCTACGTAGACGCAGTTGGCCTGGTCGCCGCTGAAGGAGGACTTCTGCCAGTGGAGGGTGCTCATGCCTGGGCCTCCTAGGAGGGATTCAAGATGTTGGCAGGCGCGTGGTGAGGGTGTGCAGGAGGGCGGAGAGGGCTTTGGGGGTGGTGGTGAGGATGGTGGTGGGTTCGTCACTCTCTCGGAGGTGGATCCGCCCGGTGGGACCGGCGGCTACGTAGACGCAGTTGACGCCTGCTCCTTCGCTGAAGGAGGACTTCTGCCAGCTGAGTTCGTTCATCGGTGGGCTCCGCTGTGGGTGTAGTGGATGTGCTGGACGAGGCCCAGGGAGTCGCGGTCCTCGGGTCGGACCGGTGAGGTCTCGTTCACGATGGGAGCCAGCGCGCTGTCCCCCAGGGCGGTGATGGTCGATTGGTACTGGGAGATCGTCTCGCCGTCGTGCAGGGTCATTCCGGCGGCGGGGTGTTCGACGAAGACCGTTTCCAGCCCCTGCACTCCCGGGGAGAGGAGCAGGAACGGGGCGCTGCGCCACGCCTGTGTCCCCTGGTCGAACGGCAGGATCTGAATCGTGACATGCGGATCGGCGGAGCTGCGGATCAGATGTGCAAGTTGGGCGCGCATGATCTGAGAGCTGCCGACGACCATGCGTAGCGCGGCCTCATGGATGACGACATGCAGCTGAGGCGGCTGTGCACCGGTGAGGATGTGCTGGCGTGCCAGGCGAAAGCGCACCAGGGTATCGATCTCGGCGGGTAGAGCACCGGGCCGAGCGTTCTGGAAGAGCGTGCGCATGTACGACTTGGTCTGGAGCAGGCCGGGGATGAGCAGCGTCTCGTAACTCGCGATGCTGGTCGCTCGATCCTCCAGCTCGGCAACGTCCAGAAACTGTTGTGGCAGCACCTTGCGGTAGTCGGACCACCAGCCCTTGCCGTTGCTCTCCGCCAAGCGCACCAGCTCGTCAACGTACGTCCCACTAGTGCACCCGTACTCGGTCGCAAGGGTGCGGAGGCGCTCCGTGGAGATACCGGTTCTGGCCGCCTCAATGTGCGTCATGTGGGGTCGTCCCACGCCGATCAGGGCCGCCGCCTCGATGAGGTTGAGCCCCGCGTTCTCGCGCAGCTTTCGGAGCTCGACGCCGAGCCGTCGCTGGCGCTCGGTGATGTGCAGCCGTAGTGCCAAGGCTGGTCCTCCCGGGAGTTCGGGCTCAGTTTGCCGCCTCAGGAGTGAAGCTTCCACCGATTGAGGAAAGAAGGTTGCACTAGTGACGCCTACTCCTTACGTTGAGTGAGGCGGCGCTCACGCAACCATGCCGGAAGCCTCGCTGTCGACGCAGCAAACCGCCCCGCCCGCCCCCAGAAGCGCACCGCCCGATCCAACCCCCCGTGCCGGACGGGGGGTTGCCCGCGAGGGGCGGTAGGCCACTGTGGCCGGGCCACGTGGGGCCGGTCATCCATCAGTCGAAGCAGCGACCCAACGCCATGGAGGCGTCTCATGGGCGTACCCGCGCATGCCCTCAAGTCGGACGGGCGCGAGCCCGAACTACCGTCACCCCCCGAGACCTACACCCTGTTCACCCCCGGCAACCCCCACTCCCCCAAGATCTGCCGCGACTTCGTACAACGCACCCTGGAGACCCTCGGTCTCGGCCACCTCGGGGACACCGCCGCTCTCTGCACCTCCGAACTGGTGACCAACGTGCACCAGCACACGAAGAGCGACGTCCACCTGAGAGCCGTCGTCGCCGCCACCCACGTACGCATCGCCGTGTATGACGGCGGCGACCAACTGCCGGCGCCCCGCAGGCCCGATGCGGAGGAGGAGGGCGGACGTGGACTGTTCCTCGTGACCGCGCTGTCCGACGTGTGCGGGGTGACGCCCGCGAGCGTGGGCAAAGGAGTGTGGTTTCAGCTCAATCGGTGAGGGGGTCGTACGTGGACACCTCGACGCGGCCGGGCAGGGCTTCCAGACCCGTGGTGGTGGGGGCGGGGGCCCGCAGGCGGGTGAGGGACGGGAGGCCGACCAGGGGGGTGACGTCGAGCGATTCGTGGCCCGGAGGCGTGAGTACGTCCACGTCGACGAGCCCGGGCACGAGCGTCACGAGGCGGGCCATCGCGTCGTCCCATCGGCCCTTGGGGAACACCTGCAGCTCTGTGACGCCGGGCAGGGCCAGTCCGGGAGGTGCGGCCGCGAGGCTGTCGGACGACATGGTCAGCTGCGCGAGGTGGGGGAGGCGGGTGAGGGCCTCCCACCGCTCGGGGGCGTCGAGGCGTTCCGAGGCGGAGGCGCCGAAGATGACCCACTTCAACTCCCGCCACACCTCCATGTGGTGGATGCCGGTCAGGCTGTCGACGGAGTCGAAGAACCCCAGGGAGTGCAGGGGCGCGTCGGAGGGGAACAGGGAGAGAGCCCAGGGCTCGTCGACGTCGAAGACGCGCAGTGCGGTGAGGTCGTGCAGGAAGGCCAGCGCTTCCGGGGCGAGACGGGGCGGAGGGATCTGGAGCATCAGGAACGTGGGCACGCAGGCCACGAGCAGCCGGGAGGCGGCTCGCGGGGAGACTCCCGCGCGAAGGTCCAGGTGTTTCGGGCGCAACCTCAACCGCTCCACTTCCGCCGCCTGCTCGTCGTTGAGGATCGTGAAGTGTGTCTGCCCGTCGTCGAGGTGGGCGATGACCTGCTCGGCGTACGCGCGACAGTCGTACCGCTGCCACCCCCACATCAGCTGGCTGCGCACGGCGAGACTCGGGTGCCGTACGAAGCGGGCGAGGAAGGGGATCGCCGCATCCGACCGGATGCGGGTGGCTGTGATCGTCACGTTCCGGGCCTCGTCGTCGGTCAGTCCCTCCGGCCCGGGGAGCAGGTCGATCACCACGGGCCCGGCCTCCGCGAGGTCGCGGGCGTCCGCAGCGCTCCGCGGCGGAATCAGCGCCGCCGTCCGCCGCTGCACCTCCTCCCGCACCGTAGGCGCCAGCTCCGCCGCGTGTTCCAGGCAGGCCGCCGCCAGGAGATGGAGCCGCTTGCGGGCCCGCTCCTCCGGGTGGCGGTCCCCGTGCGTGAGCAAGTCGTCCAGGATCTCCGCCCGTTCGCGCGGCCGCGCCTGTGCCACCGCCATGCGGATGACGTCCTCCCACTGGTCGTCGGCGGCGTGCTGTGCGAGTACTCCGAAGTCGCCCTCGTCGACCGCGGCCCGCGCGCCGAGGAAGTCCTGGAACGTGCGGTGGACGAAGTCGACGGTGTCCGGGCCGGGTTCGCGGAGGAGGCCGCTGCGGTGCAGGAAGTGGGTGTAGACCGCTCCGGCGTCGCCGAGCGGGGCCAGCTCCGGCACCGAGGGCAGCGCGTCCGCGATGATGGCCTCCGCGCGCGAACGGTCCATCACCGTACGCCCGTTGCGGATCAGCCAGTACGCGAGCCGCTGGAGCAGTTGCAGCTGCGGCTCCTCCCGCAACTCCGGGACCGCCATGTGGCGCTCACGGTCCCGGCGTACCAGAAGCATGGAGAGAGCCGCCGTGTAGAGATCCTTGCGGCCCAGCGGCAGGAAGCCCCGCCGGTCCCTGTGCAGCGCGCAGATCAGACCGCACATGAGGGGATTGGTGGCGAGACGTCCCAGGTCCGGCTTGGTGCGGACCGCCTCCAGGAGCTGCGTCTCGTACGCGGCCAGCGCGGCATCCTCGTCCGGGGCCCCCGTGGCCGCGGCCGCGTGCCAGCGCTCGATGAACGCCGCCACTTCCGCCTTCCGCATCGCGGCGAGCGTCAGCTCCGTGAACCCCTCCTCGGTGAGCCAGGCCTCCCGTACGGCCGAGGGGCGCGACGTCACCAGCCAGCGGTTGCCGGGGAACGCGTCGATGAGGTCGCTCAGCCAGGCCCGGGTCCGGGCACGCTCCGTCTCCGGGATCTCGTCGATGCCGTCGATCAGGACGACGGCACGGCCGGCCGCCAGGACGCGCGCCTCCCATCCCTTCGGCTGGGTCCCCGCGAGGGGGCAACCCACGGAGGCGAGGAAGTCCGCGGGGGCGGGCAGGCGCTCGCCGTGGCGGGTGAGGGTGCGCAAGGGGAGGACGTACGGAATGCGGTCGTCCAGGTACGCCATGGTGTCCGAGGAGACAGCCACGGCCCCGCGCGCCGCGCTCACCGCGAGCCACTGCACGAGCGTCGTCTTTCCGGAGCCCGCCTCGCCCCGGAGGAGGACCCGGTCATGGGTGGCGAGAGCCTGGTCGGCGGGGAGCGGGGGAGTGAGCTCGACGATCTCCACCTCCTCCGTGTGGTACTCCGCTCCTGCCTGATAGCGGGCCGACGCCACGCGCCCGGGCGCCACCGCCTCCAACGACATGTAGGCCGCGTCCAGCGGCCACTTCCCCGGGGAGTCCGCCAGATCGATGCCGAAGATCGTCAGCTTGCCGTGCTTCTTGGCGACGTACGCGCGGTAGCCACGCTCGAAGGCGGAGTCCTCCGCCCCGGAGACCGGCCTGCGGGAGATCAGCTCGTCGACCTTCGCGATCAGTTCGTCCTGCCCCCGGCTCTGCGCGACCAGCGTCGCCGCGACGAACGTGGAGCGCTGCGTGAAGAACTGCAGGATGTGCAGGCAGGCCCACTCGGTGACCGAGTCGAGGTAGAAGGAGGCGTCCGCGGAGAGCCGGGAGTCCGGTGCCGCGTGCAGCAGCTTGCGGGCCAGCTTCTCGTGGCCCAGGCGGACCGCCTGGACGTCGTCCATGTCGAGGTCGCCGAGTGCGAGCAGTACCCGGGTCAGGGCGTCGGTGACCGCCTGCGCCTCGTCCGGGGGGAAAGTGCGCTCGCCGGGTGAGCCCAGGGACGCCGTCACGAGCCGTTCCGCGAGCCGCCGCACGTCCCGCTCGCCCAGCGCGCGCTTCTCGCCCTTGAACGACACGAGCGAGGAGAGCCGCACGGGTTTGTCGACCAGGCCCGCGCCCGGGCCGTCCCGCACGAAGAGCTTCTTGATCAGGGGGGCTACGGCGCTCGATGCCAGGCGGGTGCCTATGACCGCGGGATCCATGGTGTGAGCGTAGTAGGTCAGGGGCGTGGGACCGGGCGTCCGTCGACGATCAGCTTTACGGAGTCGGGGAGTTGGGCGGGGTCGGGGGTCTCGGAGGGCTGCGTCACGGTGACGTGCCGCAGGTGGGGGTGGGCTCGTAAGGGAGCCAGGTCGATCGTGTCCGGCTCGTGGACGTTCAGGTGGGTCATCGACGGGAGCGCCTCGACGGCCTGTCGTAGATCGCACCCGGCGCCGTGGGCCAGGATCGTGACGTGGCCCTGCGCGAGGAGTCGGACTCCGCTCGCCGCCAGGCTCGCCAGCTCTTCGGGGCTCAGACTGAGGTGCCTCAGGCCTCTCAGGCCCGCCAGCACCCGCCAGTCCTCGTCGGTGGGTGGAACGTCCAGATCCAGGCCGATCTGCCTGAGGGAGGTGAACTTTCCGAGGGCCGAAAGACCCGCCGTGTTTTTGGGCAGGAAGACGCAATCCAGCGGAGCGTCGTCCGACATGAGATCAAGGACCGGCCACTCGGGCTCCATCCGTACGCTGAGGAGGGTGAGCTGGTCGAGCGCCCGTAGCGGTCTCAGGTCGAGTTGAGGAACGCCGGCGAGGATCAGTTCGCTGAGGGGGAGTTCGGTCACAGGCGCGAGTGAGGAGACGGCGGGGCACCTCAGCAGGCCGAGGCGTTTCAGGTTCCGGTACCGGCCGACGAACTCCAAGTCGTCGATCACGCCGTTGCCGGAGAGGGTGAGCCGCTCCAACTCCACGTCTCCCAGAGCGTCGACTATCTGGTCGGCAGTGAAGTCGCCCACCAAGTCGATGTGCGTATGCCCGCCCAGACGGCTCAGCGCGGCGAGTTCGGCGTGCGAGCGGACCAGGATCGTCGCGCCGGGCTTGTCCCGCAGGTGGCTGATGATTTCCCGCGCGTAGGTCTCCGTATCGAAGCGGTCCCAGTGGGAGCCGAGTTGGTGGCGGGCGGCGGGGCTCGCGTGGTCCCGGTACTTCACCAGGCACGGCAGCGCGGCGTCGCCGCCGACGAGGCCCGCCGTACTGATGACGTAGGCCGCTTCCTGCTCGCTCGCCTCGTCGTCGGGGCCGGGCAGGAACTCCAAGACAATGGGCCCCAGTTCGGCCAGCTTCTGCGCCTCCTTATAGCTCTGCGGAGGGATCAGTTCCGCCGCCCGCCGCTCCACCTTCCCCCGCACCTCGGGATCCAGCTTCGCCGCGTGCTCCAGGCATGCCATGGCCAGCAGGTGCAGCCGTACCCGGTGCTCCGGCTGCTTGTCGCCCCGCTTCATCAGGCCCCGCAGCAACCGCACCCGTTCGTCGGGGCGCGCGTGCGCGACGGCCATGCGGACCACGTCCTCCCACTGGTCCAGGTGCGCGTGCCGGACCAGCAGGTCGAAGTCGCGCTCCTCCACCGCCGCCCGCGCCCCCAGGTAGTCCTGGAAGGTGCGGTGCACGAAGTCGACGGCCCCCGCGCCGGGTTCACGCAGCAGCCCCGAGCGGTCGAGGAGATGGCGCAGGATTTCCTCGGCCGTGCCCTGCGCGGCGACATGCGGCATGGACGGCAGCAGCCTCTCCAGCTGGTTCACGGCGTCCGCGCGGTCCATCTCCGAGCGGCCGTTGCGGATGAGCCAGTAGGCGAGCCGCTGCAACAGCTCGATCTGGGACTCCTCGTCCAGCTCCGCCGCCATGTCGCGCTCGCGGTCGCGGCGCTCCAGGAGCATCGAGAGCGCGGCGTCGTACAGCGCCTTCCTGCCCCGGGGCAGGAAGCCTCGGCGCTCCCGGTGGAGCGCGCAGATCAGGGCGCACATCAGGGGGTTGGTGGCGAGCCTGCCGAGGTCCTGCTTGGTACGTACCTCCTCCAGGAGGGCGTCGCCGAGAGCCGGGTCCGCGTCGGCCGCCTCGTGCCAGCGACGGATGAAGACGCGGATGTTCTCGTGGCTCATCTCGCAGAGGGTGAGGTCGGTGAAGTCCTCGCTGCCGAGCCAGTCCTCGCGTACGGCCGAGGGGCGTGAGGTGACCAGCCAGAGGTTGCCCGGGTAGGCGCAGAGCAGGTCGCGGAGCCAGCGGCGGGTGCGTTCGCGTTCCTCCTCGGGGACCTCGTCGATGCCGTCGATCAGCATGAGGGCCCGGCCCGCGGACAGCACGCGGTCGGCCCAGCCGGCGGGCTGGGCGGAGGCGAGCGCGGCGCCGGCCGCGCCCAGGAAGTCGGCCGGAGCGGGTAAGGACGCGCCGCCGCGCGTGAGCGTGCGCAGCGGCAGGACGAACGGCACACGTCCGATGAGGTGGGCCTGTTCGCCCGTGAGCCGGTCCTGGCGGGCGGTGGTGACCGCCAGCCACTGCACCAGCGTGGTCTTGCCCGATCCGGCGGCGCCGCGCAGCAGGACCCGCTTGTCGCCCGCGAACGCTCCCTCGACCGGTTGGGAGAGGGGCGGGGTCCAGCTCTCGGACAGCGGGAGCCCGTCGCGGCTCTCCGCCGCGAAGGCGCCGTCGCCGACGGGATGGTGGTCGGCGTTCCGGGACGCGCGGAGGCTGAGGTAGGCGGTGTCCAGGGGCCAGTCGCGGCACTCGTCGAGGTCGATGCCGTAGATCGTGAGATGGCTGTGCTTCTTCGCGACGTACTCCTCGTAGCGCCGCTCGAATCCGGCGTCCTCCGCGGACCGGTCGGAGAGGCGCTGGATGAGGATGTCCGTGCGGGTGATCAGCTCGTCGAGCTGTCTGCTCTGCTCGACGAGTGAGCGGGCGACGAAGGTGGAGCGCTGCGTGAGGAAGTGCAGGATGTGGAGGCAGGCGCTCTCCAGGAGCCGGGAGTACAGGGAGACGGTGTCCCGGCTGAGGAAGCGCACGAGCTGACGGCCGCCGGCCCGCTCGTACAGCTTGTCGGCGAGCCTTCTGTGGCCGAGGCGCACCGCTCCGACGTCGTCGAGGTCCAGTTCCGGGAGCGCGTAGAGGGTCAGCTCCAGTGCGTCCGTGAGGGCGTCCGGCTCGATGTCGTCCATCGGCTGCTCATGGGTTTCCCGGGCGGCCCGGCCGACCAGTTCCCGTACGAGCTTGCGCAGGTCCTGCTGGGACAGCGTGCGCTTCTCGCCCGTGAACGACACCAGCGAGGACAGCCGTACGGGCTTGTCGACCAGGCCCGCGCCCGGGCCCTCCCGCACGAAGAGCTTCTTGATCAGTGGGGCGATGGCGCTCGATGCCAGGCGGGTGCCGACGACCGCGGGATCCATGGGCGTGAGCGTAGTGCGGGTCACATTCGCGGTGGGGTGGATCTCGCGGGCCGGTGACATGACGCACAGGGGTTTCGGCCGGTACTAGGCGGAATAGTGGAAACCGCCGGAGCGGGGGTCGGGACCTTCGGCCCGCAACCTCCGGGACCTGTGTCGCGTCGGGGGGTGCCGGGCGGGTTGCCGCCGTGAGTAGGCCCAGGTTGCCCACTCGACGTGGGGTTAAACCCGGGCGGAGGGAGAAAGCGCAGCCCCGTGAGCCTGGGGTAAATGTCCGGATTTGAGGGTGTCAAGAGGGCTAAATACCGGCGTCCAGCTACGGCTTTACGTAGTAGATGGGCGTTTTGGGCCCCGACCGGAGTGGGGGTTACCAAGGGATGGCCGACCCGGCGAAGCGCGGTCGTGGGTGACTCACCCGCTGCCCGCCTGCCGGGTCTCCACATGCCCCCCTCAGTCGGCCCAGCCGTCACACTCCGGAGGACATCCTCATGCTCAAGCGCACCAAGTCCCACCGTCCCGGCCCGTCGATGTTCCGTACGCGTGCGGCCGTCATCGCCGTCGGCCTCGGAGCCTCGGCGGCCCTCGGGGCCGGGGTCTCGGTCGCCGCTGGGGACGCCAAGAGCGGTGGCGCGCTGCCCGGCGTCGCCGTGAACTCCGTCAAGGCGCAGGCCGACGCGCAGGCGAAGAAGGCCGACGCCCAGGCGAAGAAGGCCGCCGACGTGAAGAAGGCCGCTGCCGCCAAGGCCGCCGCCTGGGTCGACCCGGTCAACAACTACACGCTCTCCGCGAGCTTCGGCCTCGGCGGCAACATGTGGTCCCAGAAGCACTCCGGCCAGGACTTCGCCGTGCCGGTCGGCACCGCGGTGGAGTCCGTGCACGGCGGCACCGTCGTCAAGGCGGGCCCGAACGGCGCCGGTGACGGTCCCGCGTACGGCAACGCCGTCGTGATCAAGCACAGCAACGGCACGTACTCCCAGTACGCGCACCTCTCGCAGGTCGACGTCCGGGTGGGCCAGGCC
Organism: Streptomyces sp. NPDC093510; assembly: GCF_040683555.1. Lineage (NCBI taxonomy): Bacteria > Bacillati > Actinomycetota > Actinomycetes > Kitasatosporales > Streptomycetaceae > Streptomyces > Streptomyces sp. NPDC093510. The sequence continues at coordinate 32,393 of NZ_JBFBEE010000011.1, read as the reverse complement.
GTCGGCACCGGCCAGCGCATCGCCCTCTCCGGCAACACCGGAAACTCCAGCGGCCCGCACCTGCACTTCGAGATCCGCACGACCCCGAACTACGGCTCGGCCGTCGACCCCGTCGCCTTCCTCGGCTCGGTGGGCGTGAAGGTCTGACTGGCGTGAAGGTCTGACGTAAAGGTCCGGCCCGACCGCCGGGCACGCGCGGGCGCGGGCGCGGGCGCGGCTACGAGCTAAGCGCCCGTGTGCGCCCGCTACGCACCCGTGTGCGCCCGCGTCACCAGATCGATGGCGACCTCCAGGATGGCCTTGCGCTTCTCCTCGGGGTCGCCTTCGACGTCCTTGAGCACGAACATCCCGCCGTGCATCGTGAACAGCGCGCTGAAGCAGCGCACCTGGTCGGCCATCGGGGCGTCCGGGTCCTTGAGGATCTCGTAGAGCCCGAGCATGCGGTCCTTGAAGCTCTCGCCCGTCTTCAGGTCGCGCATCGTCGCCTGGTTCTCCTGCATGAAGCGGAAGAGGGGCGCGGCGTCGACGAGGATGTCGCTGTAGCGGCGCAGAGCCGTCTGCTTGGTCTCCAGCGTGATCGGCTGCGGCTGCTCGTGACCCCAGGCGATCAGCTCGTCGATGGGCCTCGTGAGGTCATCGAAGATGCTGGTCAGGATGTCTTCCTTGGTCTTGAAGTGGTAGTACAGCGCCGCCTTCGTGACCTCCAGCCGCTCCGAGATCTCGCGGAGCGACGTCTTCTCGTAACCCTGCTCGGCGAAGAGTTCGAGGGCCACGTCCTGGATGCGCTGACGGGTGTTCCCGCGGCGCTGCTGCTTGCCCGTGCCTGTGCCCGTGCCGCTTGCGCCTGTTCCGGTGCCGCTTGTGCCCGTGCCCGTGCCGCTTGTGCCTGTGCCCGTGCCCATCGGGGTGCTCCTCGACCTCATGCAACATAACTTACTTGACGCCCGGCTAGTGCGGGGTCTACCTTCCCTCAGTGTAGTCAACTAGCCGGGCGGCAAGTAAGTGCACGGGGAGACGCGGGGAGTGGGGAACATGGCGGAGAAGACCATCGAGAAGACCGGGCGGGCGGCCGGCCCGGAGGCGGCACAGGTGGGCCTGGAGACGGCACGGGTGGGCCCGGAGGCGGCACGGGTGGGCCCGGAGGTTGGACAGGCGGCCCCGCCGCCCGCCGGGCCCGGCTCGGCCGGGACGACGAAGACCGCCAAGGCCGAACCGCAGCCGCGCAGCGTACGCGTCGTGCTGATGGCGCTGATGATCACGATGCTGCTCGCGATGCTCGACAACATGATCGTGGGCCCCGCGATGCCGACGATCGTCGGCGACCTCGGCGGCATGGAGCACCTGTCGTGGGTCGTCACCGCCTACACCCTGGCCACCGCCGCCTCCACCCCCATCTGGGGCAAGCTCGGCGACATGTACGGGCGCAAGGGCTCCTTCCTCACCGCCATAGTCATCTTCCTGGCCGGCTCCGTGCTGAGCGGCATGGCCCAGGACATGGGACAGCTCATCGGCTTCCGCGCGATCCAGGGGCTCGGCGCGGGCGGCCTGATGGTCGGCGTCATGGCGATCATCGGTGACCTGGTGCCGCCGCGGGAGCGCGGCAAGTACATGGGCATGATGACCGGCGTCATGGCGGTCGCGATGATCGGCGGCCCGCTGGTCGGCGGCTCCATCACCGACCACCTCGGCTGGCGCTGGGCCTTCTACATCAACCTGCCGCTCGGCGCCGTCGCCCTCATCATGGTGACCAGCGTCCTGCACCTGCCCAAGAAGAAGGCCGAGGGGCGCATCGACTACCTCGGCGCGGCCCTGCTCACCGTCGGCATCAGCACGCTCGTGCTCGTCACCACCTGGGGCGGTACGGAGTACGCGTGGGACTCAGCCGTGATCATGGAGCTCATCGGGATCGGCGTCGCCTCGCTCATCGGCTTCCTCTTCGTACAGAAGAAGGCCGCCGAGCCGGTCATGCCGCTGCACATCTTCGCCAGCCGCAACTTCTCGCTGATGGCCGTGATCGGCTTCATCACCGGCTTCGTGATGTTCGGCGCGATGCTGTTCCTGCCGCTCTACCAGCAGTCCGTCCAGGGCGCCTCGGCCACCAACTCCGGCCTGCTGCTGCTCCCGATGCTGCTCTCGATGATGGCCGTCTCGCTGTTCGCGGGCCGCGTCACCACCGCCACCGGCAAGTACCGCGTCTTCCCGATCGTCGGCACCGTTCTGATGGTCACCGGCTTCTTCCTGCTCGCGCAGATGGACACCGGCACCTCGCGCCTCACCTCCGGCCTCTACATGGCCGTGCTCGGCGCCGGCATGGGCTTCCTGATGCAGATCACCATGCTGGTCGCGCAGAACAGCGTCGAGATGAAGGACATGGGCGTCGCCTCGTCCTCGGCCACGCTCTTCCGTACGCTCGGCTCCTCCTTCGGCGTCGCCATCATGGGCGCGCTCTTCAACAACCGCGTCCAGCACGTGATGGACGACCGGGCGGGAACCCTCGGCGGCAAGGTCACCGAGACGTCGGCGCAGCTGGACGCGGCGAGCCTCGCCAAGCTGCCGGAGGCCGTCCAGGACGCCTACCAGCACGCGGTGTCGTCCGGTACGCACTCGGCCTTCCTGCTGGGCGCCGTCATCAGCGTCGTCGCGCTGATCGCGTCGTTCTTCGTGAAGGAGATCCCGCTGCGCGGCTCGGGCCCCGAGGGCAGGCCGGCCGTGATCGCGGAGTAGTCGAGTAATCCGAGCGGTAATCCGAGCGGTCAATCCGAGCCGCCAATCCGAGCCGCCAATCCGAGCGGCCAATCCGAGCGGCCCCCCGGCGCATCGCGCACCGGGGGGCCGTCGGCACTCCATCGGGAGCATTCTCCCGGCCCGCGAGGCAGGGCTGCCCGCGGCGGTGCGCCGGCAGCGATACGTTGCCGGGCAGCAATGCCGCGAAAGGAACAAGGATGACATCGCAGGGCAAAGGCGCCGCGGGAGATGTACGGACGGACGAAGACGCCTACAGCGCCGCGTTCGACCTGTTCCTCGCCGGAACGGATCAGAAGACCCGCACCCAGGACTACCTCGCCCAAGTGGCCGGTCAACTGAACGGACGACGGGTATTCCTGGACGTGGGCCCGGCCGAAGGCACCATCACCCGGCACATCGGCCGGCTCTTCGAACGTACGGTGTGCATCGAGCCGAGCCGGCCCATGCGTCACGCACTCGCCCGTACGTGCCCCGACGCCCGCGTGCTGGCGGAACCGCTGCTCGATGCGGACCCCGGCGTCACCGTCGACCTGGCCCTGCTCTCCCACGTGCTGTACTACGTCCCCCGCCCGCAGTGGACGGCCGCCGTGCTGCGCGTCATGGACTGGATCGCCCCGGGCGGCCTGCTCCTGGTGCTCATGGAGAAGTCGGACAGCAGCTGTATGCGCATGGTGCAGCACTTCACCGGCAGCTGTTTCGATCTGCGCGAACTCGCGGACGAACTCGCCACCGCCCCGCCCGACCTGGTCGGAGACGTCCGGCTGGACACCGTCCCCGCCCGGTACCGCACCCAGGACCTGAACGAGGCCGTCACCGTCGCCGACTTCCACCTCGGCGTCCCCTCGACCGGGCCCGGCGGAGGCGCACCGCCGAGCCGCGAGGCCCTGGAGGACTACGTACGCGCTCACTTCCACGACCCCGACGGCGGCTACACCATCAGCAACGACCAGCACGCGCTGCGCGTCGAACGCCCCCGGGACAGCCGGGACAGCTGGGCCAGTACCGGAGCGGGGCTCGGCGGGCGCACACCGCCGATCGGGTGACGCGGAGCGGGCGGCACCTCGCCCGGCAATCAAGGGCCCCCGCAGACATTTCCGCAGGTCAGAAGGGTACGAAAGGGGCAGTGGCCCCGAGCGGAGACCGGGTGCGAGCCCTACGGTGATGGGCATGGGACCTGAACTATGGGCGACCGTGCAGGCGATGCCCGGCGTGCACGAGGCCCCGGAGCTGGAGGCGGCCGGCTGGGACGGCCTCACCTTCGGGGACTCCCAGTGCCTGATGGGAGATCCCTACGTCGCCCTGACCGCGGCGGCTCTGAAGACCAGCCGCATCCGTCTGGGAGTCGGCGTCACCAACCCCTGGACGCGACACCCCGCCGTGACCGCCGCCGCCGTCATGTCCGCGCACATGGAGTCCGGGCGGCGCGTGTCCCTCGGCATCGGCCGGGGAGACAGCTCCCTCAGCCGGCTCGGCCTCGCCCCCGTCCCCCTCCAGCAGCTCATCTCGTACACCACGGCCGTGCAGACCTACCTCCGAGGCGACCAGGTGTCCGTGACCACGGCACGCCGTGGGGCGCCGCAGGTCTTCCAGGACCGGCTGGTGCCGCTCCCGGACGACAGCCGTCTCACGTGGCTCGCCCGCGCCCCCGAGGGCTCGGCGCCGGAGGTGTTCCTCGCCGCCTCCGGCCCGCGGACCATCCGGGCCGCGGCCTCGACGGCCGACGTGACGGCCCTGTCCGTGGGGGCGGACCGCGACCGGCTGCGGGAGGCGGCCGAGACCGCCCGCGAGACGCGGTCCGACGTGCGGCTGGCCGCTTTCGTTCATGTCGTCGTCGATGACGACATCGACAGGGCCCGCGCCATGGCGACCCATGGCATCGCCAGATTCGCCCGTTTCTCGCACCGTTTCTCGCACCGTTCCTCGACCGTTCCTCGCACCACCGCGCGTCGGAACCCACTCCGCGGTTTCTCGACTCCTTCGCCGTCCTGGGCCCGGCCGGCTACTGCCGGGACCGGCTTCTCGAACTCGCCGACGTCGGTGTCGAACGCTTCCATATCGTCACCGGCTGCTCGGGGGAGTACCGAAAACGCTCGTACCGGGCATTCATCCGGCAGGTCGCCCCCGCCGTGCGGGAGCACCACAGCGACCGGTGAGAAAGCGAGCACCGCAGAGACCAGTGAAGCGACCGGTGGGACGAGGTCAGAAGTTGTCCGGCAGCTTGAGGACCGGGTAGCTGCCCGTGCTCGTGGGCGCGTGCTCCGGCAGCCACAGCACCGCGACCGCACCCTCGGAGGGCACCTCGGGGGCCGCACCCGCGGGGCGTACGTTGCGGAAGGTGAGCCGCGCGCCGAGCACCCGCGCCTGGCCCGCCGCGATCGTCAGACCGAGACCGTGCCCGTGCCCCGCCCGGTCGGTGCTGCCCGTGCGGAAGCGGCTCGGGCCCTCGTCCAGGAGCGCCTCGGGGAAGCCGGGCCCGTGGTCGCGCACCCGGACCACGCGGCCCTCGACGCTGACCTCGATGGGCGGCTTGCCGTGCTTGGTGGCGTTGGCGACGAGGTTGCCGAGGATGCGTTCCAGGCGGCGCGGGTCGGTGGTGACCTCCGACTCGTGCACCACCGTCACCGTCACGTCCGTGGTCAGGACCGCCATGCGCCGGGCCACGAACTCGCCGAGGGTGATGTCCTGAAGCTCGGCCCGCTCGGCGGCGGAGTCGAGACGCGCCACTTCGAGTACGTCCTCGACGAGCGTCCGCATCGCCTGCGCGCGGTCCTTGACCAGCTCGCTCGGCCGGCCCGGCGGCAGCAGCTCGGCCGCCGTGAGCAGCCCGGTCACCGGGGTGCGCAGCTCGTGCGCGATGTCGGCGGTCACCCGGCGCTCGGCCTCCAGGCGCTGCTTGAGCGCGTCGGCCATGGCGTCGACGGCGCTCGCCACGTCGTCGGTCTCGTCCTTCACGACCCCGCCGATCGCCTCGCGGACACTCACGTCCGAGTGGCCCTGGGCGACCTCGCTCGCCGCCGTCGCCGCCTTGCGCAGCCGTCGCGACAGCTGTCCGCCGATGAGTACGCCCAGCGCGCAGCCGCCGAAGACGACCGCGATGGAGCCGATGACCAGGGCCTGGTCCAGGTCTTTCATGACGGTGGCGCTGCGGTCGGTGAAGCGGGAGTGCAGGGACAGGACGTGCCCGTCCGCGAGGGGCACGGCGGCCCAGATGTCGGGCACGCCGTCCGGCTTCTCCTCGACGAAGGTGGCGCGGCGGCCCTTGAGGACCTTCTGCCGCAGCTCCTGCGGCAGCTCCGGGTCGTCGACCTTCGTGCCGAACTGCAGCGTCTGCCGCTGGGAAGCGGAGGAATAGAGGCGCAGGGCGAACTGGATGCGCTCGTCCTGCACGTCGCGCGCGTTGTCGAGCATCGAGACGCGTGCGGCGTTGTGCACGACCAGGCTCAGGGCGATCGCGACCAGCGCACCGACCAGCGCGATCGCCGCGGCGATCTTCCAGCGCACGCCGGTGCGCAGCTGCGGCCCGGAGCGGAGCCTCTCGCGGACGCGCTCGACGGCCCTGCGCCCCCCGTTCATATGCGTCGTCCCCTGAGTGCCGTGAGTACCAAACGTGCCGTGCGTCCGCTGATCGTCCTCACGCCTTGAGCTTGTAACCGAAGCCGCGGACCGTCTCGATGCGGTCCTGTCCCACCTTCGTACGCAGCCGCTGGACGTGGACGTCGACGACGCGGGTGTCACCGCCCCAGCCGTAGTCCCACACGCGCTCCAGGAGCTTGTCGCGGGAGAGGACCGTGCCGGGCGCGGACGAGAACTCCAGGAGCAGACGCATCTCGGTCGGCGTCAGCGCCACGGGCGCACCGTCCCGGCGCACCTCCATGCCGACTGTGTCGATCTCCAGGTCGCCGAAGTTCAGCACCCCGCCGTCCGCCGCGGAACCCTCCTCGTGGCCGCCCGACGCCGAACCGTGGCCGCCGGCGTGGCCGAAGCGGCGCAGGACGGCGCGGATGCGGGCGACCAGGACGGCGCCGTCGAACGGCTTGGTCACGTAGTCGTCGGCGCCCGCCTCCAGGCCGAGCACCACGTCGATGGAGTCGGCACGCGCCGACAGCATGATCACCGGAACCGTCGACTCGTCACGGATGCGGCGGCACAGCGAGACGCCGTCCAGGCCCGGCACCATCACGTCGAGCAGGGCGATGTCCGGCCGGTCGGCGCGGAACGCCTCCAGGCCCGCGAGCCCGTCCGGCATGGCGGTCACCGCGAATCCGTCGCGCTCCAGGGCGAGCTGGGTGGCCTCACGGATGACGTCGTCGTCCTCGACGAACAGGACGTGGGTCTGCTCTGCCATCGGATGCTCTCAGTCCTTTTCGCTGCGTCGTGCGTCGGTGCGTCGGTGCGTCGGTGCGTCGGTGTAGCGGTGCGTCGGTGTAGCGGTGCGTCGGTGTAGCGGGGTAGCGGTGCGTTGTCAGTCCGCGGACGGAGTGGGTTCCCCGTCCACCGCGTTGCCGAAGTCGTTGCGCGTACGCCCCGACTCCGTGAAGCGGTTCGCGGCCCAGCGGTACGTGATCACTTCCTCGCCCGAGGGGTAGGCCACCGAGTCGCCCGACTCGTACAGCTGCTTCGTCACGACCAGGTCGCCCCGGTCGATCTCGGCGTAGACGGAAGCGGGCTCCTCGGCCTTGAAGACATTCTTGTACCTGTCGCCCTGGGCGCGATACACGTAACTGCCGATACCCACCGCGTCACCGCAGGTCAGCACGTTCACCACAACATCGGAGGCAGTTCCTCCGGTCAGGTTCCCGTACGACACGTCGACCGGGTACGCCTTCCCCACGCACGGCTTCAGATCCCGTTTGATGGCCGGGCTGACCTGCGGGTCCTCCTTGACGAGCCGGACCGCGTCGATCTTCTTCGCCGGCACGGACGCGGAGGGCGAAGGGGACGGCGCCGTGGACACCACGGGCTCGGTGCGGGCCGGACCCTCGTCCCGCGCGCCGGACCCGCCCGTCGAACAGGCGGAGAGCAAAAGGCCGACGGCGGCGACCGCGGCCGTCGCCGCGCTCACCGCCTTCACGCTTCTCGTGACCCGATGGCCTAGGCCGCGCAACTCTCCCGCTCCTCACGTCCGAGCGCGCTCGCGACCAGCTCTTCGCGGTCCCGGCTCTCCAGCTCCTGCCGGAGCCTGGCGAGTGCCCGGTGCAGCGTGCTCTTGACCGTTCCGGCCGACATACCGAGGGCGGCGGCCGTCTCCTCTGTGGACATCTGCTCCCAGTGTCGCAGCACGACCACGCTGCGCTGCTTGGGTGCGAGGACCTTCATGATGTCCATCAGCAGCGCGCGGTCCGCGTGCTGCTCGGTGGAGTCTTCCACGCTCGCGTCGGGCAGCTGCTCGGTGGGCACCTCCTCGAGCTTGCGGGCCCGCCACCACTCCGTACGCGTGTTGATCATGACGCGGCGCAGATAGGCGTCCGCGAGCCGCTTGTCGGCTATGCCGTCCCAGCGGCCGTACGTCCGTACGAGCGCGGTCTGCAGCAGGTCCTGGGCGTCCACGGGGTCCGGGACCAGGCGCCGGGCGCTGCGCAGCAGGGCATCCTGCCGAGTGCGGACGTACTCTTCGAACTCGAGCACCTCGCCGTGCGCCATACCAAACCGCCTCCGTTCCCCATTGCCGACCGCTGTCCCTGCTGTGCGGTACGGGTATGAAGTTACGGAGGCGTTGTCACGAGGCTGTGCGGAGCAGCCAGCGGCGGACGCACGGCTGTCCGTCGGTTGTGTAACAGACGTAGGGCCCGGGTAAATACCTGCGTTTCGCAGGGCCCCCGGCGCCCCTGCCCTCAGGTCAGAGGCAAACGGTACAGACCGCCCGGAAGCGGCTCGACGAGCCCGTCCGCGACCAGCCCGTCCAGCGCTCGCGCCCGCTGCACGGGCTCGTCCCACACCCGGTCCAGGGCGGCCTGCGGCACGGGAGTCACCGCGTCGCGGAGCACGGCGAGCAGCTTGCCCCGCACCTGCCGGTCCGTGCCCGCGTATGTCTGACCGCGGCGGGCCGGGCCCTCGTGCGCGGGCTTCCCCGCCGTGCGCCAGGCGCACTGCGCGGCGATCGGGCACGCCCCGCAGTTCTCGTTCTTCGCCGTGCAGACCAGGGCGCCCAGCTCCATGGAGGCGGCCGCCCAGCGGGACGCGGTGCGCTCGTCCTCCGGGAGCAGGGCACGGGCGAGCTTGCGCTCGGCCGCGGTCGTCGCGTTCGGCGGGTACTGCACGCCGGTCACGGCCCGCGCGAAGACCCGGCGCACGTTCGTGTCGAGGACGGCGTGCCGCTGCCCGTACGCGAACGAGGCCACGGCGGCCGCGGTGTACTCCCCGATGCCGGGCAGCGCGAGCAGCTGTGCGTGCTGCGTGGGCACGTCGCCGTTGTGCCGTTCCGTTATGGCGAGGGCCGCGCCGTGCAACCGCAGGGCGCGGCGCGGATAGCCGAGCCGCCCCCAGGCGCGCACGGCCTCACCGGGCGCCTCCTTGGCGAGGTCGGCGGGGCGGGGCCAGCGGGCGAGCCACTGCTCGTACACGGGCAGGACGCGGCTGACGGGCGTCTGCTGGAGCATGAACTCGCTGACCATCACGCCCCACGGCCCGGCGTCCGCACGACGCCACGGCAGGTCACGGGCGTGCGTGTCGAACCAGGCGATGACGGGGCTGTGCAGGGCCTCGCCTGCGGGCTCGGGACGGTCCCCGTGGACGTGCCCGGGGACGGGACTGTTCGGCGTGGGCTTCGTGGGCGCAGTCATGGCACATCCGATCCTGCCACGGGCACGGCGGGGCACGGGCCAACCGGGCGGTTCGCCTCGTCGGTTTCCCGGAACAGGACCCGCCGGGCGGCCTACACCGGCCTCCGCCGGCCTCCGCCGGACCGGTCACGCACCTGACGATCGGCAGGGGTGCGGGGGAGTGGAGGGCCAGTAGCGTCGGCGGAGTGAAGAGACGTAGAGGGGGAGTGGGGGGTCGTGTGGCGGGAGTGGAGAGCGGTGCGGCGGGAGTGGGGGGTCGTGTGGCGGGAGTGGAGAGCCGTGCGGCGGGGGTGAGGGGACGTGCGGCGGGAGCGGGGGGACGTACGACGGGAGTGGAGAGCCGTGCGGCGGGAGCGGGGGGACGTATGGCGGGAGTGGAGAGCCGTGCGGCGGGAGTGGGGGGACGTATGGCGGGAGTGCAGAGCCGTGCGGTAGGAGAGGGGTGGCGCTGGGGCGACGCGCTGCTGTGGGTGGCGCTGGCCGTTCCCGTCGTGTCGGTCGACCGGCTGGGCCTCAACGAACCGCGCTCCGCCGCGGAGCAGCTCACCGGCCTCGCCGTCCTCGCCGTCGCCGTCGCGGTCTGCCGGACCCGCCCGCTCCTCGCCTTCCTCCTCTCCGCCGCCCTCGGCCTCGTCACCGCGCCCTCCCTCTTCACCCTCTCCTTCGGCCCGGCCCTCGCCGTCCTCGTGCTGCTCCTCGGCCGCCGCGCGGACCGCGCCCGCCCCGCCCTCCTCGCCTTCGCGGGCATCGCCCTCGTCGGCACCGTCAAGATCGCCGTACGGGACGTCGACCCGGTCGTCGAGTGGCTCGTGCTCGTCGCGACGCTGCTGTTCGGCGCCGTCTTCCCCTGGCTCGCGGGCCGCTACTGGCGTCAGGGCCGCGAACTGGCCGCCGCCGGCTGGGCCCGCGCCGACCAGCTGGAGCGCGAGCAGCGCATCGTCGCCGACCGCGCCCGGCTGCGCGAACGGGCCCGCATCGCGCAGGACATGCACGACTCCCTGGGCCACGAGCTGAGCCTGATCGCCGTACGGGCGGGCGCCCTTCAGGTCGCCCCGGGCCTGGACGAGCCGCACCGCGCGGCCGCCGCTGACCTCCGCGCGGCCGCCTCGCAGGCCACGGACCGGCTGCACGCCATCATCGGCCTCCTGCGCGAGGAGGGCGACGAGCCGGCGCCGCTGGCCCCGGCGGGCGAGAGCGTCGCCGCACTTGTCGCACGCGCCACGGAGTCGGGGCTCACCATCACGTACGCGGACGACTGTGACGACGGGGGCGACGGTGACGACGGGGGCGACGGGGGCGACAGGGGCGAAGGTGCCGACGGGGGCGTAGGTGACGGCGGCGGTGAGAAGCCGGACGACCCGGCCCGTCGCGCGATGACCGACGGCACCGGCACCGTCCACCGCGTCGTCCAGGAGGCCCTCACCAACGCGGCCAAGCACGCACCGGGCGCGCACGTCACCGTCACGGTGGCACGCGACGGCTCCACGACGACGGTCACCGTCACGAACGGCCGCCCCGGCACCGGGAGTTCCTGCGCCCCCGGCGAGCTGTCCCGCGGCGGCTCCGGCCTGCGCGCCCTGCGCACCCGCGTCACGGACCTGGGCGGCACGCTCGACGCGGCCCCCTACGGCCACGGCTTCCGGGTCACCGCCCGCCTCCCGGCCGAGGGGACCGTCTCCGCGCCGCCGCCCCCGGCGGGCGCCCGCCTCGCGTACGCCCGACGCCGCACCGTCCTGGCGTTCGGGGCCGCCGTCACCACGGGGACGCTGCTCGTCGCGGGAACCTTCGCCTGGTACGCGTACTCACGCACGCACTCCGTCCTCGACCCCGCCGACTACGCCCGCCTGCGCATCGGCGAGACCCGCGCGGAGGCCGGCCGCGTACTGCCGGACCGGACCGTCGCCGATCCGCCGCTGGAACGAGCGCCGACACCGCCACCCCCGGACGCCGACTGCGCGTACTACCGGGCGAGCGGCGAACTCTTCACCGCCGTGCCGCACTTCAGGCTCTGCTTCGCCGAGAACGACCGACTCGTGGACAAGGCCGTCATCCCCACGGCGAGCGAGGCAGAGACCGGGACTGAGACCGGGACTGAGACCGGGACCGGGACCGGGACCGAGAAGAATCAAGACAGGGCTGGAAAGGAGCAGGTGCGGTGAACGAGGCACGGGTGAACGAGGCACAAGTTACGGAGGACGGGGTGCCTGGGACGGCGATGGACGGCACCGCCCCCGCCATCCGCGTCCTGCTGGCCGACGACGAGGCGATGATCCGCGCGGGCGTGGGCGCCATCCTCGCCGCGGGCCGGGGCATCGAGGTGGTCGCGGAGGCCGGCGACGGACGCGAGGCCGTGTCCCTGGCGCAGGCCCACCGCCCCGACGTGGCGCTGCTCGACATCCGCATGCCCCGCCTGGACGGCCTCGCCGCGGGCGAGGAGATCGTGCGGACGGTGCCGGGCACCGCCGTCGCGATGCTGACCACGTTCTCCGAGGACGCGTACATCGCGCGGGCCCTGAGCGGCGGCGCCATCGGCTTCCTGCTGAAGTCCGGCGATCCGCACGAACTCATCGCGGGCGTACGGGCTGTGGCGGGCGGCGCGGCCTTCCTCTCGCCCAAGGTCGCCCGGCACGTCATCGACGGTTTCGGCGCCCGGCGCATGGGCCGCGGCGCCACCGCCCGCGCCAGGACCGAGGCCCTCACCCCGCGCGAGCGGGAAGTGCTCGGCCTGGTCGGCGCCGGACTGTCCAACCCGGAGATCGCGGCCCGGCTGCACCTCGTGGAGGGCACGGTCAAGGCGTACGTGAGCGCGGTCCTCGACCGGCTCGCGGTCAGGAATCGCGTGCAGGCCGCGATCGTCGCGTACGAAGCGGGGCTGGTCCCGGAGACGGACTGAACCCGCCGCCGCGTCAGCGGGGCTGGATGTCGTCCCGCCGGAACGTCATGGTCGGCGAGTCGTACGCGACCGGGTCGTACGCGGCCGGGTCGTACGGCCTCTGCTCAGGAACCGGAGCAGAGGCCGGGGTCGGGGCCGGGGCCGGAGCAGGGGAAGCGGCGTGGGCAGGACGCGCCGGCCGCGCGGGGCCCGGCCCCGCGAACCACTTCACGATCCCCGTGGACGACCCGCGCATCGCCAGCGTGATCCGCGCCACCGGACGCGTGGTGAGCCGTACGAGCACGAACACGATCACCGCGCCGAAGACGAGACCCACCGCCACGTCGTGCGGATAGTGCACGCCCACGAAGACCCGCGAGAACGCCATGAGCACGGCCATCGGCACGGTCAGCGCCGCGATGCGCGGCCAGGCGAGCGCGAGACCGATGGCGGCGGCGCCCGCGATCGTCGAGTGGTTGCTGGGGAAGGACCAGTCGCCGTGCGGCGGGCACTCGACGAGTGGCCTCAGCGCGCCGGACACCGCCCGGCAGGGACGCTCCTCGTCGATCACGGACTTGAGCAACTCGCTGCACACGTAAGCCACCGCCGTGGCGAGAGGAGCGAGCACCGCGACCGCCAGGGCGCGGGGGTCCCCGCGCCTGGCCCGCCACCAGGCGACGATGAACAGCACGCCGAAGAGCAGCAGCCCGAGCTCCGTCCACACCTCCGCGAGGTGCTGGAACCACGACGGCGTGTCGTGGGCGAAGTCGGTGATGTCGCGGTAGAGGTCGTCCGTCATGGTGTCCATGATTACGGACGGTACGGGTGACGCCGAATCGTCACATCCGGCGATCGTCCCGTCACACCCCCTGACGATGGACAGGGGTCCCGGGATGATGATCCGGAAACTTTGTCGCCCAAGGCGGCGGGTGGGGCGGGAGAAGCACCGGATCTCTCGTAAGGTTTGGGCGTGGGATCTCTGCGCAATCCGGTCGGGCCGCTTCCCTCCACCATCTACTGGCGTCGGAGGGCCGTTCTGCTGTCCGTACTCGGCCTTCTGCTGCTGCTTGTCGTATGGATCATCACCTCCGGTGGTGGCGGCGGCAACAACAACGCGGACGGGCCTGGCGGCAACGGACCCGCCACGTCCATCACTCCTGGGCCCTCCGATTCCGGGCCGGCGATCAGCCAACACCCGGGCGGGCGGGACGAGTCGAGCGAAGGCTCCGACTCGGGCTCGGGCGGCTCGGGCGGCTCCGGAGGATCGGGGTCCGGTGGCTCGGGCGGTTCGGGTGGCTCGGGCGGCGGCTCCGGCGGCTCGGAGGGCGGCTCGGGCAGCGGCTCCGACGACGGCGCCAAGGGCGGCGGCGGTTCGGGCGACCGGCTCCCTGCCGGTACGCGACTGCCCAACTGCACCGGTGGCGACGTGAAGTTGAAGGTGCGCAGCGTCCGGAACACGTACGCGATCGACGAGAAGCCGAAGTTCGAGCTGATCGCCGAGAACGGTGGAGGCAAGGCCTGCAAGGTCGATCTCGGCGGCAAGGGCACGGTGCTGACGATCACTCAGGCCGAGGGCGACGACGAGTTCTGGTCGTCGGCCGACTGCCCCGGCGGCAAGGGAAGCCTGCTGCTGCGCGTGCCGGGGGACGGACGGATCACGCACACGGTCCAGTGGGACCGGCGCCCCAGCGCCCCGCAGTGCGCGACGCCTTCCGCGGGATTGGCGGAGCCGGGCACGTACTTGGTCGAGGCGAAGACCCCCGGCCTGGGGACGGCACGCACGTCGTTCGTGCTGGAGAAGGACTGACCCGCCCGGAGAAGGACTGGCCTGTCCGGAGAGGGACAGACCTGCTCGGAGAGGGGCTGACCCGCGGCCCGCGCCCCTTCGGGGGCTCTAGACGTAACGCTCCAGGATCGACGACTCCGCGAGCCGCGACAGTCCTTCGCGGACACTGCGGGCCCGCGCCTCGCCGACGCCGTCCACCGTCTGGAGGTCGTCCACACTGGCGGCGAGAAGCTTCTGCAGGCCGCCGAAGTGCTCCACGAGCCGGTCGATGATCGCGCCGGGCAGCCGGGGGACCTTGGCCAGGAGGCGGAAGCCGCGCGGGGACACCGCGGAGTCCAGCGCCTCGGGGGAGCCGGTGTACCCCAGGGCGCGCGCCACGGTGGGGAGTTCGAGGAGCTCCGCGTGCGTGAGCGAGTCCAGCTCCGCGAGGGCCTCGTCGACCGTGCGGGAGCGCTTGGCCGTGGGCTCGGGCACGTAGTCCCGCACGACCAGTTCGCGCTCGGGCTCGACGCCCGCGATCAACTCGTCCAGCTGGAGGGCGAGAAGGCGTCCGTCGGTGCCGAGCTCGACCACGTACTCGGCGATCTCCGTGGCGATGCGGCGGACCATCTCCAGGCGCTGGGCGACGGCGGTGACGTCCCGGACCGTCACCAGGTCCTCGATCTCCAGGGCGGACAGCGTGCCCGCGACCTCGTCGAGGCGGAGCTTGTACCGCTCAAGGGTGGCCAGTGCCTGGTTCGCCCGGGACAGGATCGCCGCCGAGTCCTCCAGGACGCGGCGCTGCCCGTCCACGTAGAGCGCGATCAGCCGCATCGACTGGGACACCGACACGACGGGGAAGCCGACCTGCTTGCTCACCCGGTCCGCCGTGCGGTGCCGCGTGCCCGTCTCCTCCGTGGGGATCGTCGGGTCCGGCACCAGCTGCACGCCCGCACGCAGGATCTTGGTGATGTCCTTGTCGAGGACGATGCCGCCGTCGAGCTTGCACAGCTCACGCAGCCGCGTCGCCGTGAACTCGACGTCCAGGATGAAGCCGCCCGTGCACATCGACTCGACGGTCTTGTCCCAGCCGAGGACGATCAGGCCGCCGGTGTTGCCCCGGAGGATGCGCTCGAGGCCGTCGCGCAGCGCCTGGCCGGGTGCGACGGCGCTCAGGGAGGCGCGCATCAGCCCATCGGCAGCGGAGCTGCCGCCGGACTTGCCGGGGTTCGCTGCCCGGTCGTTGGCTGCCACTGCACTCCCTCGGTCGCAGGTTGTCCTGGCCTCTGCCGCGCACTCGCTCCGTCGGAACGCACGCCTTGCGGCACACCTTGCTCCGCACGGAACGCACGCCCTGCTTCGTACGGATGGGCGAGACCAGGGCAAAGTCTACCGGCGCTCTTCCTCCTCCCGTGGGGCCTCTCGGCGACGGGATCTCGGAAGGACACGGAGGGCGTCCCCCATGTCGGCGACTTCGATGACCTTCATACCGGCGGGGACCCTGCCGGGGTCGGACGGCACGAGGGCGTGGGTGAAGCCCAGGCGGTGGGCCTCGGCCAGTCTGCGCTGCACGCCCGTGACCCGTCTGACCTCGCCGGCCAGGCCCACCTCTCCGATGGCCACGAGGTTCTTCGGCAGTGGGGTGTCGCTGGCGGCGCTGGCCAGGGCGAGGGCGACGGCGAGGTCGGCGGCGGGCTCGGACAGCTTCACGCCGCCGACCGTCGCGCTGTAGATGTCCCGCTTGCCGAGGGCTGTGATCCGGCCGCGCTGCTCCAGGACGGCCAGCATCATCGAGACGCGGGAGGTCTCCAGGCCGGAGGTGGTGCGCCGGGGGCTGGGGATCTGCGATTCGACGGTGAGCGCCTGGACCTCGGCGACCAGGGGGCGGCGGCCTTCCAGGGTGACGGTCAGGCAGGTGCCGGGGACGGGCTCGGCGCGGCGGGTGAGGAAGAGGCCGCTGGGGTCGGCGAGACCGGTGATGCCCTCGTCGTGCAGCTCGAAGCAGCCGACCTCGTCCGTCGTCCCGTAACGGTTCTTGACGCCTCGGACGAGACGCAGGCGCGCGTGCCGGTCGCCCTCGAACTGCAGGACCACGTCGACGAGATGCTCCAGGAGGCGGGGTCCCGCGATCGCGCCGTCCTTGGTGACGTGGCCGACCAGGAGCGTGGACATGCCGCGCTCCTTGGAGGCGCGGATCAGGGCGCCGGCGACCTCGCGGACCTGCGCCATGCCGCCGGGCGCCCCGTCGATCTCGGGCGAGGCGACGGTCTGGACCGAGTCGAGGACCAGGAGCGAGGGCTTGACCGCGTCCAAGTGCCCGAGGACCGCAGACAGGTCGGTCTCCGCCGCCAGGTACAGGTGGTCGTCGATGGCGCCGATGCGGTCGGCGCGCAGCCGGACCTGGCTCGCCGACTCCTCACCCGTCACATAGAGCGTGCGGTGCGCCTCGCTCGCGGCCTTCGCCGAGACGTCGAGCAGCAGCGTGGACTTGCCGACGCCGGGCTCGCCCGCGAGCAGCACCACGGCGCCGGGGACCAGGCCGCCGCCGAGGACGCGGTCCAGCTCGGGCACGCCGGTGGAGCGTGCGGTGGCCTGGCGGCCGTCGACCTCGCCGATCGGGACGGCGGAGGAGGTGACGCGGCCGGGGGCGGTGGTGCGGACGGCGGGCGCGCCGTACTCCTCGACGGTGCCCCAGGCCTGGCATTCGGGGCAGCGGCCGAGCCACTTGGCCGTCTGCCACCCGCACTCGGTGCAGCGGTAGGACGGACGGTCCTTGGTGGATTTCGTACGGGCAGCCATGGTCGGAACCGTAGCGGAGGCCACTGACAACGGACCGAGGGGCCAACGGGACCCGGGCCATGGAATGAGAGGTTCCTGTCCCCTTTTGAGGGATCTGTTCACCCGTAAGGGTTAAATGTGCTGGAGAGGGAGGAAGGGACCTGCATCATCCGCCTAACTTCGCACGGGTGATGAGCAGCAGGCCGGAAACTCCCACGAACGCAACCGGCGCACACCGGGCGCACCGTGACGCGCGCAAGCGCGTGGTGCCCCGCCCGGCGCCCCGGACCACTCCGCCCGCGCGCTACGAACCGTGTCTGGACGGCCTGTTCACGTACTGCCTGTCCGTGCTCTGCGATCACGACGCGGCGACCGCGGCGCTGGGTGACGTGCTCCACCACGCCGAGCGCAGGGGCGCCCGCGGCCCCGGGACGGACAGCGAGCTCAAGCCCTGGCTCTACGCCCTCGCGCGCTGGGTCTGCCTGCGCCGGCTGGCCGCGGCCAAACGCAGCCGGGAGGGCAGGCACGCGCACGGTGCGAAGCAGCATGCCGCGCAGTCACAGATCGCGCAATCTCAGGCCGCCCCGTCACCGAACGCCGCGCAGTCTCAGGCCGCCCCGTCACCGAACGCCGCGCAGTCACAGACCGCCCCGTCACCGAACGCCGCGCAGCCCCAGGACGGCGAGCAGCAGGAGACCGCCCGGGAGCGGCGCAAGGAGCTGGCCCAGCTGGCCTGGCCGGAGGCCGCGGGCACCACCCCCGAGCAGCGCGAGGCCCTGGAACTGGCCGTGCGCCACCAGCTCGCCCCCGCCGAGGTCGCCGCCGTCCTCGGCCTAGACCTCACCAGAACCCGCGGCCTGCTCGCCTCCGCCGCCTGCGAGGTGGAGCGCACCCGCACCGCCCTCGCCGTCGTGGAGACCGGCAGCTGCCCCATCGTGGCCCGCCTCACCGGCGACAACCAGCTGCTGCTCGGCACCGCTCTGCGCCGCGAGCTCGTCCGGCACGTCGACGACTGCCCGCGCTGCCGCCGCACCGCCGAGCGGGCCGGGGCGAGCGCCTGGCCGGGCACGGCCGTCACCCCGGCCGCGCTCCCCGTCGTCGAGGCCCCGAGGGCCGCCCTGCACGTGGCGATGGCGCACGTCCCCCGCGCGCGGGCCGGCGGTCCCCGGTACGACAGGCGCGGTTTCCCGATGGACCCCAAGGACCACGCCGCCCGCCGCGACCGCCTGCGCGCGCGTGCCGTCACCACGACCGTCGTCGCCACCGTGGTGGCCGCCCCGGTGCTCGCGCTCTGGGCCGCCTACCGGGGAGCGCCGCTCACCGGCGAGGGCCACGACGGCCGTTCTGTCAGCGCGAGCGAGGGCGGCGGCCCCGGGGGCCTCGGCAGCGACCACGCGCGGGACGGGTACGAGAACGCGGGCAACGCGCGCAAGGGCCCCGATCCCCGCTTCACCGCGGGCAGCCGCTCACCCGACGTCTCCGTAGAGGTCATCAGCGGCGGGTCCGGCTCCCGCTCGTCGACCGGCCCGGGACGCCTCACCGTGGAGGCACAGCCGAGCGGCGACACGACCCTCATCACGCTGACGGCGTCCGGCGGTTCACCGGTCCACTGGTCGGCGAGCGAGGGCGCGTACTGGCTCTATCTGAGCCGCTCGTCCGGGACGCTCGCGCCGGGGGAGTCGGTCACCATCCAGGTGTACGTCGATCACACCCGAGAGCCGTCGGGCCCCTGGCACGCGCGGGTCTCGGTCGCCCCCTCGGGCGCGGTCATCTCCATCGACGGGTACGGCGACGGGCGTCCGCCGACCCGTCCGGGCCCCGGCCCGAGGCCCACGAACCCCGGCCCGTCCGACCCCGGCCCCTCCTATCCGGGCCCGTCCGACCCGGGACCCTCCGACCCCGGCCCGTCCGACCCCACGCCCACACCGTCGGACCCGACGCCCACACCGTCGGACCCGGGCCCGGGCGACTCGTCCCCGCCACCCGGTGACGGCAGCGGGGGCCCGAGCCCGAGCTGACCACGTGTTACCTCATAGGGCACAGGCCCTATCGGGACGCGGGGTCCGCCGGATGCGGTGCGAGCATCGGCAGTTGCGAGGCCAGCCGCTGCTCGCACAGTTCCACGAGCCGGTCGTACCCCTCCTTGCCCATCAGCTCGATGAGCTCCGGGCGGTAGGAGACGTACACCGGGTCGCCCGCGCCGTGCGCCGATGTCGCCGACGTGCACCACCAGTGCAGGTCGTGGCCGCCGGGACCCCAGCCCCGCCGGTCGTACTCGCCGATCGACACCTGAAGGACGCGCGTGTCGTCGGGCCGGTCGATCCACTCGTACGTCCGGCGCACCGGCAGCTGCCAGCAGACGTCCGGCTTCGTCTCCAGCGGCTCGCGGCCCTCCCGCAGCGCCAGGATGTGCAGCGAGCAGCCGGCGCCGCCCGCGAACCCGGGGCGGTTCTGGAAGATGCACGAGCCGTTGTACGGACGGGTCTGGCGGTCGCCGTCCTCGTCCGTGGCGATCCAGCCGGTCTCCCGGCCCACGTCGTGGTGCTGCCAGATGTCGGGCGTGAGCCGGTCCACGTATCCGGCGACGCGCTTCTCGTCGTCATCGTCGGAGAAGTGGGCACCCAGCGTGCAGCAGCCGTCGTCGGCACGGCCCGCCTGAATGCCCTGACAACCGCTCCCGAAGATGCAGTTCCAGCGAGAGGTCAGCCATGTCAGATCACAGCGGAAGAGCTGCTCGTCGTCCGCGGGATCAGGGAACTCCACCCAGGCGCGGGCGAAGTCAAGACCCTTCTCGTCCGGCTCCGCCTTCTTGGGCTTCGCCGGCTTCCCGGACTTTCCCACCTTCTCGTTCTTCTCCGGCCTGCCCACCTTCTCGGCCTTCGCCGACTTCGTTTTGTCGGCCTTCGTCTTTTTCGTCTTCGGCACATCTCCAGGGTATGCGGGCGGCCGACCGCCCGGGGCCAGACGATCACCCCGTGCGGCGTAGCGTTCCTTATATGAGACTCGGTGTCCTCGACGTGGGGTCGAACACGGTGCATCTGCTCGTGGTCGACGCCCATCCCGGTGCGCGCCCGCTGCCCGCACACTCGCACAAGGCCGACCTGCGCCTCGCCCAACTCCTCGACCCGGCCGGGGCCATCGGCCCCGACGGCGTCGACCGGCTGGTCGCCGTCGTCCGCGAGGCGATGGAGGCCGCGGAGGACAAGGGTGTGGAGGAAGTGCTGCCGTTCGCCACCTCCGCGGTGCGCGAGGCGAGCAATGCCGACGCGGTGCTCAAGAGGGTCAAGGACGAGACCGGCGTGGATCTGCAGGTCCTGTCCGGCGAGGAGGAGGCCAGACTGACGTTCCTGGCCGCCCGGCGCTGGTTCGGCTGGTCCGCGGGCAAGCTCCTCGTCCTCGACATCGGCGGCGGCTCCCTGGAGATCGCGTACGGCATGGATGAGGAGCCGGACGTCGCGACCAGCCTGCCGCTCGGCGCCGGCCGCCTCACCGCCGCCTGGTTCCCGGCGGACCCGCCGGACCCCTCCGACGTGAAGGCGCTGCGGCGCCACGTGCGCGCGCAGATCGCCCGCACGGTGGGCGAGTTCACCCGCTTCGGCGCCCCCGACCACATCGTGGCGACGTCGAAGACGTTCAAGCAGCTCGCCAGGCTGACGGGGGCCGCCCGCTCGGCGGAGGGCCTCTACGTACAGCGCGAGCTGAAGCGCAAGTCCCTGGAGGACTGGGTGCCGCAGCTCGCCGCGATGACCACGCGGGAGCGCGCGGAGCTGCCCGGCGTCTCCGAGGGGCGGGCCGGACAGCTGCTCGCGGGAGCGCTCGTCGCGGAAGGCGCGATGGACCTCTTCGGGGTCGAGGCGCTGGAGATCTGCCCGTGGGCGCTGCGCGAGGGTGTGATCCTGCGCAGGCTCGACCACCTTCCGCCGTCGTGAGCGGGCGGTATGCACTCTGACCTGGGCGGTACGAGGCCACCTCCCCCGCGCCCCGACCGGGCCCGTACCCTGTCCTTCGTGGCAGAACCAGTGGTGCGCATCCCGGATGCGAAGGTCGCCCTGTCGACGGCCTCGGTCTATCCGGAGTCGACGGCGACGGCCTTCGAGATCGCCGCGCGCCTGGGTTACGACGGCGTCGAGGTCATGGTCTGGACCGACCCCGTCAGCCAGGACATCGAGGCCCTGCGCAGGCTGAGCGACTACCACCGGATGCCGATCCTGGCCATCCACGCGCCCTGCCTGCTCATCACGCAGCGCGTCTGGTCCACGGACCCCTGGGTCAAGCTGCAGCGCGCGAAGGCCGCCGCCGAGAAGCTGGACGCCTCCACCGTCGTGGTGCACCCGCCCTTCCGCTGGCAGCGGCAGTACGCCCGCGACTTCGTCGACGGAATCTGGCGGATGGCCGACGAGACGGATGTGCGGTTCGCCGTCGAGAACATGTACCCCTGGCGCTACCGCGACCGCGAGATGCTCGCGTACGCCCCCGACTGGGACGTCACCAAGGACGACTACCGCCACTTCACCGTCGACCTCTCGCACACCGCGACCGCCCGCACGGACGCGATGGAGATGATCGACCGCATGGGCGACCGGCTCGGCCACGTCCACCTCGCCGACGGCAACGGCTCGGCCAAGGACGAGCACCTCGTGCCGGGGCGCGGCACGCAGCCCTGCGCCGAGCTCCTGGAGCGCCTGGCCGTCAGCGGCTTCGGCGGGCACGTCGTCATCGAGGTCAACACCCGGCGCGCGATGTCCAGCGCCGAACGCGAGGCGGACCTCGCCGAGGCCCTCGCCTTCACCCGGCTGCACCTGGCCTCCGCCGTGAAGGTGCCCCGCTCGTGACCCCCGGCGCGCCGTCGGAGACCTCCGCCCCGCGCCGCCGGGGACGCCCCTCGCGCACCCAGTCGGAGAACGGGCCCGCGACCCGCGAGGAGATCCTGCGGGCGGCCCGCGAGGAATTCTCCGCACGGGGGTACGAGAAGGCGTCCGTGCGCGGCATCGCCAAGGCCGCCGGGGTGGACCCGGCGCTCGTGCACCACTACTTCGGTACGAAGGAACAGGTCTTCGAGGCCGCCATCACCGTCGCCTTCGCGCCCGCGCTGGAAGCGCCCGCCGCGATCGAGGACGGCCCGCTCGAAGGGGTCGGCGAGCGCCTGACCCGCTTCGTCATCGGCGTCTGGGAGAACCCCGCGACGCGCGCCCCGCTGCTCGCCATCGTGCGCTCCGCCGTGAACAACGAAACGGCCGCCTCGATCTTCCGCCGCCTCGTCGCCACCCAGCTCCTCGGGCGCATCGCACGCCGTCTCGAACTGCCCGACGCGGAGCTGCGGGCCGAGCTCGCGGCCGCCCAGCTGGTGGGCATCGCCATGCTGCGGTACGTGATCCAGGTCGAGCCGCTGGCCTCGGCGGACGTGGAGCAGCTCGTGGCACGGGTGGCCCCGGTGGTGCAGGGACATCTCACGGGTCCGTGAGACGGCCGTCCCGCCATCCGGACACCCTGTCCGGATCCTGGAGCCGCGGCGTACGCTCGAAGGCAGTCTTGTCCCTCCGTATATCGCCGGAAATCCCTGACATTCCCTGAAGGAGCGAGCGACCATGCCCGAGCTCAGGTCCCGCACAGTCACCCACGGCCGCAACATGGCGGGCGCCCGCGCCCTTATGCGCGCCTCCGGTGTACCCGGGGCCGACATCGGGCGGAAGCCGATCATCGCGGTCGCCAACTCCTTCACGGAGTTCGTGCCCGGCCACACCCACCTGCAGCCGGTCGGCCGCATCGTCTCCGACGCGATCCGCGAGGCGGGCGGCATCCCGCGTGAGTTCAACACCATCGCCGTCGACGACGGCATCGCGATGGGCCACGGCGGAATGCTGTACTCCCTGCCCTCCCGCGACCTGATCGCGGACTCCGTGGAGTACATGGTGGAGGCCCACTGCGCCGACGCCCTGATCTGCATCTCCAACTGCGACAAGATCACCCCCGGCATGCTGATGGCGGCCCTGCGCCTCAACATCCCGACGGTCTTCGTCTCCGGCGGCCCGATGGAGGCCGGCAAGGCCACCCTCGTCGACGGCACGGTCCGCAAGCTGGACCTCGTCAACGCCATCAGCGACGCCGTGAACGAGAACATCTCGGACGAGGACATCCTCCGCATCGAGGAGAACGCCTGCCCGACCTGTGGCTCCTGTTCCGGCATGTTCACCGCCAACTCGATGAACTGCCTGACCGAGGCCATCGGCCTCTCCCTGCCCGGCAACGGCTCGGTCCTCGCCACGCACACCGCCCGCAAGGAGCTGTACGAGCGGGCCGGACAGACGGTCGTCGACATCACCAAGCGGTACTACGACGGCGACGACGCCTCCGTCCTGCCGCGCAGCATCGCCACGCACGCCGCCTTCGAGAACGCCATGGCCCTCGACATCGCCATGGGCGGCTCGACGAACACGATCCTGCACCTGCTCGCCGCCGCCCTGGAGGCCGAGGTCGGCTACGACCTCGCCGACATCGACGCCGTCTCGCGCCGCGTCCCCTGCCTGGCCAAGGTCGCCCCGAACGCCGCGCCGACGACGACGTACTACATGGAGGACGTGCACCGCGCCGGCGGCATCCCCGCGCTCCTCGGCGAGCTGTACCGCGGCGGCCTGCTCAACGAGGACGTGCACACCGTCCACTCGCCCTCCATCAAGGAGTGGCTGGACACCTGGGACATCCGCTCCGGCTCCGCATCGGACGAGGCCGTCGAGCTGTGGCACGCGGCCCCCGGCTGCCGCCGCTCCGCCGAGGCGTTCTCGCAGTCCGAGCGCTGGGACACCCTCGACACGGACGCGGCGAACGGCTGCATCCGCGACGTCGCCCACGCCTACTCGAAGGACGGCGGCCTCGGCGTCCTCAAGGGCAACATCGCCGTCGACGGCTGCGTCGTGAAGACCGCCGGTGTCGACGAGTCGATCTGGACCTTCGAGGGCCCCGCGGTCGTCTGCGACTCGCAGGAGGAGGCCGTCGAGAAGATCCTGAACAAGGCCGTGAAGGACGGCGACGTGGTCGTCATCCGCTACGAAGGCCCCAAGGGCGGCCCCGGCATGCAGGAGATGCTCTACCCCACCTCCTTCCTGAAGGGCCGCGGCCTCGGCAAGACCTGTGCCCTGGTCACCGACGGCCGCTTCTCCGGCGGCACGTCGGGCCTTTCGATCGGCCACGCCTCCCCGGAGGCGGCGGCCGGCGGCACGATCGCGCTCGTCGAGGACGGCGACCGCATCCGCATCGACATCCCCGGCCGCTCGATCGAGCTCCTCGTCCCCGAGGAGGAGCTGGCCGCCCGTCGCGAGGCCCTGGGCGGCGTGTACGCGCCGAAGAACCGCGAGCGCAAGGTGTCCGCCGCCCTGCGCGCCTACGCGGCGATGGCGACGAGCGCCGACAAGGGCGCGGTCCGGGACGTGTCGAAGCTCGGCTGACCCGTACGGCCGGGCACCGGAAACCTTTTGGGGCGCGGGCGCGTCCTTGGTGTGGAGAACACGCCAGGGGCGGCCCGCGCCGCCGTTTACGGGGGAGAGCACTGTGAGCGAGAACGTGATGGTGCCGGAAGTGACCACCGAGCCGGGCGAGGCCGTTGGGGTCGTCGAGGCCGTCGAGGCCGAGGCAACGGCCGCGAGGACCTACGCGATCGTCGCGGACGTCAACGTCCGCTCGGGCCCCGGCACTTCGTACGCCAAGGTCGGCCGCCTGCGCGCGGGCGCCCGCGTCAGCATCGCCTGCCAGAAGTCCGGCGAGACGGTCACGGGCCCGACCGGCACGTCGAAGCTCTGGGACCGGATCGGCAGCGGCCGGTACGTCTCGGACACGTACGTCCGCACGGGCAGCGACGGGTACGTGGCACCGCGCTGCTGAGGGTCGTACGACTCGTACGGGTCGTACGCGGCCTTGTGGCCGCCGGAGCCCGGCCGGACGTCAGCGTTCAGCCGGACTTCGGCGGCTTCGTCGCGTCGAAGGCGAACACCGTGTTCTTGGCAGCCGCCACGACCACCACGCTTCCCTTGACGGTCACGCGCGGGCTGGCGTTCACCTCGCCCGCCAGACCGTCGGCCCGCGGGTCCGTCGACCACAGGTGCTCGCCCTTGCGCGACGAGAGCGCGACGACCCGGCCGCTGGCCGAGCTGAAGTACAGCGCCCCGTCGCCGTCCCCGGCCACCGGCCCCGACACGCCCTCCACGCTCGTCTGCCGGGACCACTTCTTCCTGCCGGTCGCCGGATCGAGCGCCGTGACGAGACCGGTCCGCCCGCTCACGAAGACAGTGCCGTCCGCCATGCCGGGCGTCCCGTCGTACGTATTCGGGAGCCGTGAGTACGTCACCTCGTGCGCGGCCCGGCCCACCCGCGACACCCCGTCGTAGCCCACCATCTCGGGCCCCTCCTGACGCGGGTGCAGGAGGACGAGGTCGCCGCCCGCGGCACCGACCGGCACGGCCGGGCCCTTGACGGCGACGGCCCTGCCGAGATTCCCGGACGCGAGGTCGACGACGCGCAGGACGGGGTGGCGCACCTCGCCGGCCGACAGCTCCGCCTGCGGCGCGCACATCGCGTACAACCGCGTGCCCGCAGGAACCGGCGCACACCGCGTGCCCGAGGGGAACGGTTCCTTCCAGGCCACCTTCCCGCTGTGCGCCCGCCGGGCCTCGAAGCGCGTGTTCGACGCGTCGACCGTGACGACGGTCGAGCCGATCACCACGGCGTCCTCGGTACGTCCCGTCACGGCCGTCGACTGCGCGCCGGACGGCACCGACCAGAGCTCCTCGCCCTTGTCCGCGTCGATGGCGACCACCTCGGTCTGCGGGCTGCCCGGATCGTCCTCGGCCGCGAAGCGGTAGCCGAGCACCGTGTCGTCGGTGGCGCCCACCAGGTGCATGCCCTGCACCGGGACGCCGGGGCTGTTCTCCGTCCACACACGGGAGCCGTCGGAGAGCCTGAGGCGGGCCGCGACGACGCCGCCGCCCCCGCAGAACAGCGCGTCACCGCGCGCCACGCAGCGCAGCTCGTCCGGAATGTCCGCCCGGCCGCCCGGCACGGCCTTGCGCCACGGCTCGAAGCCGCCGGGCAGCCGCGCCCCGGCCGCCGCGATGTCGTCCCCCTTGCCGCCCGGCCCGTCCGATCTGTCCGCCCCCATCACGGCGACGCCGCCGCCGATCGCGGCCACGGCCACGGCGGCCGCGAGCACCGGACGCCAACGGCGGCGCAGCCGGCCACCGACGACGGCCCCCGTCCCGTGCCCGGAATCGCCGGGCGCGGACGGTGAGGCACCCGCGGGCGGGGACGCGTGGCCCGGGGGCATGTGGTCCGAGGGCGCGTGGTCCGAGGGCACGTGGTCCGGTGACGCGGCTCCCGGTGCCGGCGTGTCGTCGTCCGTCGGCAGGTGGTGCTGCGTGTCCGTCTCCCGCATGCTGCGCGGGCCGTCCGCGGGCCCCGCCGGGCTGCCCAGATCGGCGGGCAGGTCCCGCAGCCGTACGAGAAGTTCGTCCGCCGAGGGCCGGTCCTCGGGGTCCTTCGCCAGGCAGGGTTCGACCACCCGCCGCAGCTCGACCGGCACCGCGCCCAACGACGGCGCCTCGTGCACCACTTGGTACGCCGTCATGTACGGGCTGTCCGCGTCGAAGGGACCCTGACCCGTCGCCGCGTAGACGAGCAGCGTGGCCAGTGAGAAGACATCGGAACGCGGCCCGACCCCACGCGGCGTCTGCAACTGCTCCGGCGACATGAACGGCGGCGTGCCGATCACCCGCCCCGTCATCGTCAGCGTCTGCTGGTCGGCGGCGCGCGAGATGCCGAAGTCGATGACCCGGGGGCCCTCGGGGGAGAGCACCACGTTGGACGGCTTGAGGTCCCGGTGCACGACGCCCGCGCGGTGGATGTCGCGCAGCGCCTCCGTCAGACCGATGGCCAGCCTGCGCAGCTCGACGCCGCCGATGGGGCCCTTCTTGGCGATGTGCTGTGCGAGCGTGTGGCCCTCGATGAAGGTGGTGGCCATCCACGGGTGCTCGGCCTCGGGGTCCGCGTCGATCACCGCCGCGGTGAAGGCGCCGCTGACCCGTCGGGCCGCCGCCACCTCCTGCCGGAAGCGGATGCGGAACTCCTCGTCACCCGCGAACTGCTGATGGATCAGCTTGATCGCGACGGGACGGCCCGAGGCCGTACGCGCCAGGAAGACCGTGCCCATGCCGCCCGAACCGAGGCGCGCCTCGAGCGGGTACCCGCCGATCTCCTCCGGGTCTCCTCCACGGAGCGACATGCTCACCGACCTCCCCGTGTTCCCCCGTCACGTCTTACGCCGCCCAAAGTAACCGCCGAGAGGTGCGTCCTGGCAAGGCGGGGGACGAATAGGGCGCGCCGGGGCGGCGGACGCGTCAGGCGATAATCAAGCGGTGAGCGAAGAACCCGGCACCCAAGGCCCCACCGGCACGGCAGGCACCTCCGGAGCTTCCGGCACTCCCGGCCGCCCCTCCGGCCCCTCCGGCACCCCTGGTATCCCTGGTACCGAACCCGGCCCGCGGCCCGAGCCCATCCGCTTCTTCGGCACGACCTGGGTCGCCCACGACGGCGGCTACGGCGCCCGCCGCGTCGGCGTCGCCGTCGGCTCGCTGGCCGCGGCGGTCGCCGGCTGCTTCGTACTGCGCTTCGCCTACGAGGGCCTGACGATCGCGGACGTCGGACAGTTCGTGAACCTCCTGGTCGTCCTGATGTTCGCGATCTGCAGCGCGCTCGCCTTCCGCCGCACGTGGGAAGGGTTCTCCCGCCGCCACGACGCGGCGTCGCAGTCCTCGACGCGCGGCCTGATGACCATCGGCTTCGTCGGCACCCTCCTCGCCCATTTCTTCCGCTCCTTCTCCGAGGCCCCGGGCGAGAAGCTGCACCGCGAGGAGTACGAGACGGCGCGCGAACAGTACGAGAAGCGCACGTCCCGCCGCACAGGCAACCCTTCCCGCAAGAAGCGCAAGCGCTGAAGGCCCCGCGCGCGCCGCGCGCCCTGCGACACCCCCGCGCCACCTTGACGAGGCGCATTGTCGCGAGGATTATTCATCACATGATGAATAAAGAGCCCCCGGCGGCCCGCCGCACGAATTCGACGCCCCCTTCAGCCGCGACCCCAGCCGTCCGGGCCCAGAACCTCACCGCCGTCCGAGGCCCCCGCACCGTCCTTCGCGGCCTCGACTTCACCGTCGCCCGAGGCCGGATCACCGGCCTCCTCGGCCCCTCCGGCTGCGGCAAGTCCACCCTCATGCGGGCGATCGTCGGCACCCAGGCGAAGGTCACCGGCGCCCTGACGGTCCTCGGCCACCCGGCCGGCGCCCCCGTCCTCCGCTCCCGCGTCGGTTACGTGACCCAGCACCCGTCCGTCTACGACGACCTCACCGTCCGCCAGAACCTCGACTACTTCGCGGCCGTCCTCGACCCGGGCCGGGGCGCCGCGGCCGCACGCCGCCACGACGACGTCGCCCGCGTCCTCGACGACGTGGCCCTCACCGCACACGCCGACTCCCTCGCCGGCAACCTCTCCGGCGGCCAGCGCAGCCGCGTCTCCCTCGCCGTCGCCCTCCTCGGCACCCCCGAACTCCTCGTGCTCGACGAGCCGACCGTCGGCCTCGACCCCGTACTCCGCCGCGACCTGTGGACCCTCTTCCACACCATCGCCGCCGACCGCGGCGCCACCCTCCTCGTCTCCTCCCACGTCATGGACGAGGCGGAACGCTGCCACCGCCTCCTCCTCATGCGCGAAGGCGAACTCCTCGCCGACGACACCCCCGCCGCCCTGCGCGAGCGCACCCACACCGACACGGTCGAAGCGGCCTTCCTGCGCCTGGTGGACGCGGCCGACCTCGTGGACACGGCCGATCTCGCGGACACGGCCGACGCCGGCCGCCCCGTCCCGCCCGGGAGCCCCCGATGAGCACCTACCGCACCCTCGCCTCCGCCGCCCGCGTCCTGCGCCAGCTCCGCCACGACGTGCGCTCCATCGCGCTGATGCTCCTGGTCCCCTGCGTGATGCTGCTCATCCTGCGCTACGTGTTCGACGGCAGTCCCCAGACCTTCGACTCCATCGGCGCCTCACTCCTCGGGATCTTCCCCCTCATCACGATGTTCCTGGTGACGTCGATCGCCACCCTGCGCGAACGCACCTCCGGAACCCTCGAACGCCTCCTCGCCATGCCCCTCGGCAAAGGCGACCTCATCGCCGGCTACGCCCTCGCCTTCGGCGCCCTGGCCGTCGTCCAGTCGGCCCTCGCCACCGGACTCGCCCTCTGGGTACTCGGCCTGGACGTCACAGGCTCCGCCTGGCTGCTGCTCCTGATCGCCCTGCTCGACGCCCTCCTCGGCACCGCGCTCGGCCTCTTCGTCTCGGCCTTCGCCGCCTCTGAGTTCCAGGCCGTCCAGTTCATGCCGGCCGTGATCTTCCCCCAGCTCCTCCTCTGCGGCCTGTTCGCCCCACGCGCCGACATGCAGCCCGCCCTGGAATGGATCTCCAACGCCCTCCCCATGTCGTACGCCGTCGACGGCATGAACGAAGTCCTCCGCCACCCCGACATCACCGGCGACTTCGTACGCGACGTCGTCATCGTCGCCGGCTGCGCACTGCTGGTCCTCGGCCTCGGCGCGGCCACCCTGCGCCGCCGCACGGCCTGACCCCCGCCGTTCCGCCCACCGGACACCACCGCTGCTGCCGGCGCCCCGATGCGAGGATGGCCATCGGACGACGCAACCCCGGAGGCCACCGTTCATGAGCAGCAACACGAGCCAGAAAGTCGCAGTCCTCGGCACCGGAAAGATCGGTGAAGCCCTGCTCAGCGGCATGATCCGCGGAGGCTGGGCGCCGACCGACCTGCTGGTCACCACCCGCCGCCAGGAACGCGCGGACGAGCTCCGCACCCGCTACGGCGTCACCCCTGTCAGCAACGCCGACGCCGCCAAGCAGGCCGACACCCTGATCCTCGCCTGCAAGCCCCAGGACATGGCCAAGCTGCTCGACGAACTCGCCCCGCACGTCACCCCCGACCGCCTCGTCATCAGCGCCGCCGCCGGAATCACCACCGCCTTCATCGAAGAGCGCCTGGCCGAGTCCACCCCGGTCGTGCGCGTCATGCCGAACACCCCCGTCCTCGTCGACGAAGGCATGTCCGTCATCTCCGCCGGCAGCCACGCCTCCGCCGCCGCCCTGGCGCACGCGGAGGCCATCTTCGGCGCCGTCGGCAAGACGCTCCGCGTCCCCGAGACCCAGCAGGACGCCTGCACGGCCCTGTCCGGCTCGGGCCCCGCGTACTTCTACTTCCTCGTCGAGGCCATGACCGACGCGGGCATCCTCCTCGGCCTCCCCCGCGACAAGGCGCACGACCTCATCGTCCAAGCGGCGATCGGCGCCTCCGTCATGCTCCGCGACAGCGGCGAACATCCCGTCAAACTCCGCGAGAACGTGACGTCCCCCGCCGGCACGACGATCAACGCCATCCGGGAGCTCGAGAACCACGGCGTGCGCGCGGCCCTCATCGCGGCCCTGGAAGCCGCCCGCGACCGCAGCCGCGAACTGGCCACCGGCAACAACAGCTGACCCCCCGGCCGGCCGACGGGCCGGAGGCGGCCCGCGGCACAGGCTCCGGCAGCGAGGCACGATGCGCAGGCCCTCCGCGTCACGCCTCGCCCCCGGCCCCCGCACCTACCGCGCGTCGCTCACAGGCGGCAGCAACCCCATCGCCCGATAGGCGCCGTCGACCGTCGGCTTGGCCATTCCCCGCGCCCGCTCGGCTCCCCGCCGCAACACCTCCTCCAGGTACGCGGGGTCCGCCACCAGCTCCTTGTGCCGCTCCTGTACGGGCTTGAGCAGCTCCACCACGGCCTCGGCGGTGTCCTTCTTCAGTGCGCCGTACGACTCGTACGCACCGCTCAGGGCTTCCGGGTTCCCGCCTCGGCAGGCAGCGAGGATCTCCAGCAGGTTCGACACCCCCGGCTTGGACGACCGGTCGAACGCGACCTCACTGCCGCTGTCCGTGACGGCCCGCATGATCTTCTTGCGCACCACGTCCGGCTCGTCGAGCAGATAGACGATCCCGGCCCCCGTGTCGTGGGACTTGCCCATCTTCGACGTCGGGTCCTGCAGATCCATGACCCGCGCCGCCACCTTGGGCGGCGTGGCCCGCGGCACCACGAACGTCTGGCCGTACCGCTGGTTGAACCGCACTGCCAGGTCCCGCGTCAGCTCGACGTGCTGCGTCTGGTCCTCACCGACCGGCACCTCGTCGGCCTCGTACGCCAGGATGTCCGCCGCCATCAGCACGGGATAGGTGAGGAGCGACAACCGCACGCTCCCGCCCCGCGCCTGCTCCAGCACGGACTTCTCCTTGTACTGGATCATCCGCCGCATCTCGCCGTCCGACGCCACGCACTCCAGCAGATACGAGAGACGGGCGTGCTCGTCCACGTGGCTCTGGACGAAGACGGTGGCCCGTTCGGGATCGATCCCCGACGCGAGCAACAGCGTCGCCGCCTGCCGACTGAGCCTGCGCACCCGCCCGGGATCGTGCTCCACGGTCAGGGCGTGCAGGTCGACGATGCTGAAAAGGGAGTCCGCCCGGTACTGATCGACCTCGGCCCACTGCCGGATGGCCCCCAGGTAGTTGCCCAGGGTCAGGTGTCCCGTCGGCTTGACCCCGCTGAAGATCCTCGTCATCTCTCCGCCTCCTGGTCAGGACCGCCGGCCCGGCGACCGGGCTCCGGGTCCTCCTGGGGGAGAAACAAGAACGGCCGCCGAAGCGGCGGCCGTCGAGTACATGCGTATGTACGGCCGCCGTCAGGCGGCCCACCACAGTTGGGCGTACGCACGTGTAGTCACGCCTGCCAGACTAGCCCTCGGAGGGGCCCGTCGTCTGGAGTTGACACTCCCGGAGCGGCTACGTAGTGTTCTCCGAGTTGCCCGACGTGAGCGTCGACCACATGGTCGGTCCCCGGGCAGCCATTCCGCAAGAACCATTCAAGCGATCGACGTCGTGCGCCCTTCTGGGACTCGCCTTCGGCCCGCTTTCATGCGTATTTGCGAAATGAGGAATCGGCGTTCGAGAGAACGCCCCCGATTAGGTCGGGAGCCGAGATTCCGCTAAAGTCTCACTCGTCGGAACGGCCCAACAGCCGCGAAGACAAACCCCGCTGACTGGGGGTCAGGCCCGAAAGGATCTGATAGAGTCGGACTCGCCGGAAAGGGAAACGCGAAAGCCGAAAGGCCGGAGCGGGAACCGGAAAGGCACCGAGGAAGTCGGACACGAAAGAGTCTGATAGAGTCGGAAACGCAAGAACGAAGAACAAAAAGAAACACCGAAGGGAAGCGCCCGGAGGAAAGCCCGCAAGGGTGAGTACAAAGGAAGCGTCCGTTCCTTGAGAACTCAACAGCGTGCCAAAAGTCAACGCCAGATATGTTGATACCCCGACTCACTTCGGTGAG